>JALWDV010000278.1 GCA_027036755.1 Anaerolineae bacterium | reverse complement strand
GTGCGCACGGCTGAGGAAAACGCCCGTCTCAACCAGGTGCGCAATCAGATCACCCTGCTGGTGGAATCGGTGGTGGATTCGGGCCGCTACGAGCTGGTGCTGGCCAACATCCTGGCCGATGTCATCGTCGATCTGCTGCTGCATGAGGGATTGGCCGAACGCGTGGCTCCCGATGGCGTGCTGATCCTCTCAGGCGTCATCAAACAGCGGCGGGATGTGGTGGATCTGGCCCTGAACGCCGCAGGGATGACGGTAATCGACACGGTGGAGGATGGCGACTGGGTGGCGCTGGCCGCGAAAAGGCAGGCGTCAGCCAACAGGTGACGGTTGAACGGTGCATCGGTTTTTCCTCTCTCCCGACGCTTTTCATGGCGAGCAGGTGGTTTTCCCGCCCGACATCGCCCGCCAGATCCGCTCGGTGCTGCGCCTGCATCCCGGCGATGAGGTGCTGACGCTGGATGATCGGGGCAATGCGTTTCGGGTGACGTTGACGCACGTGGGAAAGGACGAGGCGGGCGGGCGAATCCTGGAACGCTCGGCGGCGGGAGGCGAGCCCGCGGGCGAACTCATCCTGTGTCAGGCCATCAGCAAGGGCGAACGCTTCGAATGGGTGCTGCAAAAGGGGACGGAATTGGGCGTGACGGTCTTCCAGCCCATCATCACCCGGCGCACCCTGCGCAAGAAGCCGGGGGCGGGCCGTTGGGAGCGCTGGCGGCGCATCATCCGCGAGGCCGCGGAGCAGAGCGGACGGGGCAGGCTGCCGCGGTTGCTGGCCCCCGTCAGCTTCGCTGAGGCCCTGGCGGGCGTGCAGGGGTGGGGGATTTTGCCCGCGGTGATGGCGGAGCAGCCGGTGCGAGCGGCGTTGGCGGACGCGTCCTGGCCCGTGACGCTGTTCGTGGGCCCCGAAGGCGGTTTTGCCCCCGAAGAAGTGGCTGAGGCCCGGGCTGCGGGCGTGCTGCCGGTGACGCTGGGCCCCCGCATTCTGCGCACCGAGACCGCGGCCATCGCCCTGGTGACGCTGACGATGGCCGCATTGGGCGAGATGGACAAACCGGGCCCCCGGGCGTAACCTTTGCCGCCCCCGACGCGTCCAATAGCAGTGGCGAAGACAGTTTCATGCTGCGCGCCAACCTCCCACGAAAAAACTTCACCACGGAGGCGCAGAGTGCACGGAGGAAGAAAAAAGTGAGGTTTTGAGATGTTTTTCTCCGTGAACAACCATTATTTTCTCCGTGTCCTCCGTGTCTCCGTGGTGAAATGATCTTTTTGCAGTGGATTCAATCATTATTCCCAAACACCATATTCCCGAAAAACGGTGATTCGATATGTCCATGTTCATTGTTCCTTCCGACCAGTCAGACGAAGAAAAAATCGAGAAAGTGATCATCATCGGCGGCGGGCCCGCCGGTTTTACTGCGGGGCTTTACACGGCCCGCGCCCAGTTGAACCCCATCCTGTTCACGGGCAACGACATCGGCGGCCAGGTGGCCCTGACCTACGAGATCGAAAATTATCCCGGCTTCCCCGAGGGCCTGAGCGGCACGGATCTGGCTGAGCGCTTCCAGAAGCAGGCCGAGAAATTCGGCACGCGGGTCGAGTATGATCACGTGCTGGAGCTGGATCTGTCGCAGCATCCCTTCACCCTGCGCACCCAGTTCGAAAAAGAATACAAGGCCGAGTCCATCATCCTGGCCATGGGCGCCACGCCCCGCAAGCTGCAAGTGCCGGGCGAGGCGGAGCTGACGGGCCGCGGCGTCAGTTATTGCGCCACCTGCGACGGCTTCTTCTTCAAAGACAAGGAAGTTATCGTGGTGGGCGGCGGCGACAGCGCCCTGGAGGAGGGCCTGTTCCTGACCCGCTTCGCCAGCAAGGTCACCATCATTCATCGCCGAGACCAACTGCGGGCCAGCAAGATTCTGCAAAAGCGGGCCTTCGAGAATGACAAGATCGAATTCATCTGGGACACCATCGTCACCAGCATCAATGCGGGCGAGAATGGTGCGGTGGCTTCTGTGACCCTGAAGAACGTGAAGACCAACGAGGTCAGCGAGTTCCGCACCGATGGCGTGTTCATTTTCATCGGCCACATCCCCAACAGCGACATCGTCAAGGGCCAGGTGGCCATGGACCCCGACGGCTACGTCATCACCAATCGTTTTGGGCACACCAGCGTGCCGGGCGTGTTTGCGGCGGGCGAGATTCAGGATCACCGCTTCAAGCAGGTTTCCACCAGCGTGGGCCAGGGTGCGATGGCCGCGATGGAGACCGAGAAATTCATGGCCGAACTGGAAGACAAAGGCTATGAGAAGCTGCGCCAGGAGCTGCTGGAAGAAGGCTTCCTGCCCGCCTGATTCCTGGAAGCCGTTATGAACTTTGGCCTCGTCAAATCGAGGATTCACATCATCTGCCCGTGGGATTCGCCGCTGATAACGCGGATGCGGCAGATTTCCGCGGATTTTTCGGATTGAAAACGGATTTTTTCTGCGAAAATCCGCGATGATCCGATTTTTCAGCGTCATCCGCGGCGAATCGAAAGGCGAATGACATGAAGATGGTTAGAATTTGGCAAGAAGTTCATAACAGGCTCTAGCGTCTACGATATTTCCGGGCCGCTGTCCAGCAGGATGGCGGCCTTTTTGCGTCTCTACGCCTGAAATGGCTGGCGACTGCTTTGAAAATAGATCTCACGCAAAGCATGTCCTGAGCCTGTCCTGAACGAAGTGAAGAACCTGGCCGAAGGGACGCCAAGACGCAAAGGAAAAACGAACGAGAGTCTCTTGTTACGTCATTCCGACGACCGCAGGGAGGAGGAATCTCCTCGTCTGCAAGGGGATTTCTCGGTCGCTGCGCTCCCTCGAAATGACGTAAGAGAGCCTATTTACGGAACAATTCCCCGAAGAATTCCGCCACCGTGGGCAATTCGATCCAAGCGATTCCCTTTTGCTGGCTGAGCCAGTCGCGGGGAATCAGCAGGCCGCGGCTGTTGCTATCTTCGCCGCGGGTGCGCACTTCTCTGAATGGCCGGGACTTCAGCAGTTTTCGCATGAGCGTCACCGACGCAAGCATGGCATCATCGCCATCCCCGATGACATGACACCAGTAATCGGCCCGGGTGGAGACGATGCCCGCGGGGCGACGTTGGCGGGTGTTTTCGATCTCGAAGTAGAGATTGCCCGTGGCCGCGGCCCGTTTGTCCCATTTGACTTCCACGCTAAAGCCCGGCCTGTCGGGCGGCAAGACGTGGAGATCGTAGCTCTGGCCGCTGTAACCGATGCGCACGTGCATCCCCTCGATCATAAAGTAGAGGGCGACGCGCAGTTCGTTGTAGTGGCCTTCGCGGAGTTGTCGGGCGAATTGTTCGGGCGTGTTGCGGCGCATGTCGGTTTACTGGCGCGATGTTTGGTTGCAGGCGCAAGGCGCGGGCCTGTATAATGCGATGCACTCACTCTTAACACAGAGAGCGAACGCTGTCAAGATCCCTGTCCAGCATCAGCAATTCCAAATTTAGGCATGGTTCAGATCGTCCTTCCATCAGCTTTACAATTTCAATAGGGTCAACGCCTGGCAAAGCACGTCAAACGTAAATCGTCAAACGTCAAAACGTGGCGAAACAGGCTCTTTTTGACGTTTGACGGAGAAATTGTAAAGATGGTTTTGAATGAGAATGAACCATGCCCAAATTTAGAATCCACAAGGGACAAGGGATCGATTTGGGTGCGTCCTTTTTCGGTTGAAGCGTTTGCCACGTCCGCCCGGCGATGAAGTCGCCGGGCTACAAAACAGCGCCGGATAAATCCGGCTAGCCCCGCAGGGGCGCTGTTTCTAGCCGGGGGACTTCATCCCCCGGCGTTGGCCGCGGACGCGAAGCGCCCCGTTAATGAATGGATTATTTTAACTTTCCAACTCATTTGGGACGCACCCAATTGTAAAGATGCAGGAAGGGTGATCTGAACCATGCCCCGAAAATCGCATGTCGAGATTTGCTCAAAACAAAGAAATGGCCTAAAATTAGAATGACTACAAATAAAGAATTATTCCATTTCTGGAGGCGCCCATGGCAAACGACCAACCTCTCACCCCAACCGATGAGCGTTATCAGGCCATGCTGCAGGCGTTGAAGCAGGCCCGCTTGCGCCTGACGCCGCAACGCATGGCTATTTGCCGTTATCTTTCCCGAACCCGATCTCATCCCACTCCCAACGACATCTTTCACGCCGTGCACGAGCAGTTTCCCACCATCAGCCGGGCGACGGTT
>JALWDV010000277.1 GCA_027036755.1 Anaerolineae bacterium | reverse complement strand
GTCTCGCCCACCAACACGCCCGAACCCACCAACACCCCGGTTCCGCCCCCGCCAACCCCCCCCCCCACCAACACGCCCGAGCCCCAGGAAGAAATGGCCAGCGACTTCGCCCGCATCGAGGACGTGGTGGATTCCTATCACGCGGAAGGCGAATTCAGCTACATCGTCACCACCAAACCCAAGACCGACGACGGCGACCTGGACCTGAAAATGACATTTTCCAGCGACTGGGTGAAGGCCGATAACCCCTACGGCTATAACCTCGCCACCGTCATCGAGGGCGTCGATCTGGGCCAGGGAACCAACGATGGCGACACCCCGCAAGACATCCAGATGATCTCCATCGACGACGTCACCTATCTCAAACTCAACAACCAATGGATGTCGATGCCGCGGGACGAAGCGGGCGATGACGCCACGATGAGCATCAACGTCGATGACTTCATCGCCAATATGGATGAAGTCAAACGCGTCGGCAAGGAAAAAGTCAACGGCATCAAAGCGATTCACTATCAATACAAGGATACGGCATCCATCGAATCTATGCTGAACAGCATCTTGGAACAGCAATTGGGAGAAAACGAAGACCTTTCCCAATTCGAGGCTGTTGACACCACCGCCAGCGGCGATATCTGGATCGCCGAGAAGGGCAAATACGCCGTCAAAGCGGAAACCAACATGGAAGCCACCTTCAAATCAAAGGATGGCGACAAAGAAGTTCACATCATCGGACGCACCCTCATCGAAATCAAAGACGTCAATGGCGACATCGTCATCGAACCGCCCGAGGACGCTCCCAAGCCCGGCCAGGTCGGCATCCCCGGTTTCGAGCCCGGAACCTTCCCCGTACCCGAGAAAACCACCGTGGAAGGGTCATTTGGCGGCATGACCAATCTGACCAGCCAGCTCAGCGTCGAAGAGGTCAACGCGTTCTATGACGAAGAGCTGCCCAAACTGGGATGGACCAAGGAGGGGGACATGATGCCCACCTGGAGCAAAGACGGCAAGAGCTTTGTTCTCATGGTCACCAGCAACGACGACAACACCACTTCCATCCTCATCATGGTCAATCCCGAACAGTAAGCGCCTCTCAAGACAACCAACATCAGGCCCCCGCCAACCAGCGGGGGCTTTTTCGTTTGGCAGTCGCCATGAGCGATAGCTCACCACATAACGAACGAAAATCCCTCGTTACCTCATTCCGACGACCGCAGGGAGGAGGAATCTCCTCGTTAGCATGGGGATTTCTCGGTCGCTGCGCTCCCTCGAAATGACGTAGGAGAGACGTAATGCGTGATACGTGATGCGTGACGACCTCACGCATTACGCATTACGAATCACGCCCGTTGCAGATTCGCCAAACGTG
>JALWDV010000276.1 GCA_027036755.1 Anaerolineae bacterium | reverse complement strand
GGGCAAAAGGGAGGCCGGGAGGGGTGAAGTCGCCTCCTTTCCGCTTGCGGATTCTAAATTTGGAGTTGCCGGTGAAAATCCCGTTGCCGATAGTGACTCAGACGCCGAAGCGGGCGAGGGTGCGCTGAATCGAGCTCACGTAGCCTCCGCCGAAGAGTCGCGCGTGCACCAGCAGCGGATAGAGGTTGTATAACTCCCGGCGGATTTCCCAGAAGCCGGGCCGAATGCCGCGGCGCTCTTCGTATCGGCGAAAGAACGCGTCGCCGAAGGTGTGGAAGAGGGTGATGAAGGCCAGTTCCATCTCTGCGTCGGCGTAGTAGATGGCCGGGTCCAGAAACCCGGTGATGCGCCCGTTTTGCGCCAGCACATTGCCGCTCCACACATCGCCATGGATGAGCGCGGGCGCGGGCGGCTCTTCCAGCCAGCGCTCCAGTCGCCCGGCCAGTTTTTCGATGCGGGCCAGGTCGCGGGCGGGCAGCCGCCCGGCGTCGTAGGCGACGCGGGCCATGAAGCGCAGACGCTGGTCGCGGAAGAAGACGATCCAGCTTTCGGTCCAGGGGTTGGGCTGGTGCAGCCCGCCGATGAGGGTGTCCGTTTGCAGGCCGTAGGCCCGGGCGCTGATGTCGTGCAGGCTGGCGAGGAGGTCGGCGGCGTGGATTTCGGCGGCCCTGTCGACGCCGCCGCCCGGCAAAAATCGCATTACCAGCAGCTCGGGCGAGCTGTAGATGACTTCGGGCGCGGGCAAGTCGCTGTGCGCTGCCAGATAGCGTAGCATCCAGCCTTCTTTGTCCAGCACCGCGCTGGCGCTGTTATCCACCTTGGCCACGAAACGCCGCCCGTCGGGCATGTCCACGCGATAGACTTGGCCCACGCAGCCGCCGCTGAGGGGACTGATGCGGCTCGGGCGCTGTTGCAGGATGTCGGTGAGGCGGTGGGAAAGATCGAGCACGGTCGGAATAAGCAAGGGGCGAGAGAGTGCTTCTCCCGCCCCTGGGGTGAACGTGGGGTGGATCGGTGGTTCTTTTGGATTTCAGGGGTGAGATGCCGGGCGGATTGCGAATCCGCCCTGAGAGCTCTCTGCATCCAGCCGGATTCGCAATCCGGCGGGTCGGATAAAGCCGATGCCCCCTGAAATCCTGTTGGGTCGAATCGGTTGGTTTACCAGCCGTCGATGATCATGTGCACGACATCGGCGGCGCGGTTGCTGACGTAGACCCGGTTGGTGACGGGATTGACGGCCACATCGCCGGGATCGCCTTCCATGGCCAGGGTGGCGTGGGTGATGAGCGTCGCGCCGTCGAAGACGGTGAGCGTGTTGTCGGCGGCGTTGCTGATGAAGAAGTTGCCCGTGGTGGGATTGGCGGCGATGCCGACGCCGCCCTGGGGGCCCGCTTTACCGGCGAGGAGATAGCCCCGTCGCCCGAAGTCGTAGTTGGGCTTCACCTCGAAGATGATGACTGTGTTGGGATTGGGCTCATCATCTTCGATGAGATCGGGCAGGGGCGGGTGGACGCCGTCCTGGGGATGATCCAGGAGATAGAGGGGGCCGTCGGGATCGATGATGGTGTAGAGCTGTTTGAGGCCAGGATCGAAGGCCAGGGCGTAGGTTTCGCCGCCCGGAACGATCTTGGCGGCCTGTTCATCGCTGGCGCCATCGATGACGCTGATGAAATGGGCGTCGCGGGCGCTGACATAGATATGGTTATCGGGCCGGTTGACGATGACGTCGAAAGCGCCCGGCAGATCGGGGATGGTCTTGGTCACCGCGTCGGTGGCGCCGTCGATCACCGCCAGTCGGTTGCTGCCGTGCAGCGTGACATAAACCTTGTTGGTGTCGGGATTGACCGCCACCTGCATGGGACGGCTGCCAGCATCCAGCGAGATGGTGGCGATGACCGCGTTGGCGTCCATGTCGATGACTGAGACGCTGTCGTCCTTCACGTTGGCCACATACGCCTTGCGGGTGGATGGATTGATATCCACGCCATAGGGCGTTGCCCCCACGGGTATCTGGTGGGTGACTGTGTTGTGGCCGCCGTCGATGACATACAGTTTGTTGGTGGTCAGGCTCGATACGTAGAGGACGTTGTTGGCGTCATCGATGGCGATGGTTTTGGGGTGGATGACGGGGATGATGGGCGGCGGCGGTGTGGGCGTGGCCGTGGGCGTGGGCGTGTTGGTTGGCGCGGGCGTGGCCGTGGGCGTGGGCGTGGGAGCAGGCCAATCTTTTATGACCAAAGGTAGATAGAGCATGCAGCGATAGCCGAAGTCCATATAGGTGGTTTTGGCGTGGATCACATCATCCACCTGCGGATTTTTGGTGGTGGCTGCGCAGCCATTGGTCAGCGCCAGGGTGGTGGTGTAGGTTCCCACGGCCAGCGAGCGCCACAGAACGTCGCCATTGCTGTCGCTCTGATCCGCTCCCGTCTCACCGTACTCGTTCCGGTAGTAGATGGTGAATCCCGGCTGATCCGGCTCATTCGCATCTTGCACCCCATCGCCGTCGATATCCCAGAAGACGTGAGGGGAGAGCGCGCCCAACTTGCGATTGGCGAAAGTGACGGTGACAGTCTCGCCGGCGCCCAGGGTGGCGGAGAGAACCTGGCCCTTCACGGCCTGCGTGTTATGCGGCAGCTTTTCGGTGACGGTGTAAACGCCTTCCGGCACATCCGGAAAAGTGCAGAGGCCGTTGGCGTCGGTGGTGCAGGAAGCGACGTCTCCATACTCGTTGGTGTAAGTCATGGAGACGCCGGGCCACGGCGGCTCCCCACTATCTTGCACCCCGTTTCCGTTTTTATCCTCGAATTTGATTACCGTCAGCTTGCCCAGGCCCTGATTGCCAAAGGAGACTGTGCTGGTGACGCCCGATGTAACGCTGGTGTTGACAACAATGGGGGTGGTGGCGCGGAAGTTGCTGGGGACTGTTTCGGTGATGGTCCATTCGCCAACGCAGCGATGAGTCCAGCGCACATAACCGTTATTGTCCGAAACGCCGGTGGCTGTCTGGCCGCAGCGTGCGCTGGCGTCGAAGCGAACGCCCTTCAGCGGGCCGTCCTCTGCATCTCGCAGACCATTGCCGTTGTGGTCGTGAAATTTGAATATCTCGATGCCGCCGGGGATTGTGGCGTTGCCGAAAGCGACCGTGGCGGTCATGTCTTTTTCCACTATCGCCACCTGAACGTCATCATTGGTGGGGATTGACCCTGGCGGTGTGATCTCGGTGACGGTGTAAGCGCCCGTTCCCAATTGCGGATAGAGAATCTGGCCATTGCGATCCGTTTGGGTGATGAAGATTGTGTTGGTGAATGGAGGCGGGAATTGAATGCGGAAGGTGACGCCAGGAACCGGCGGCTCACCCTGATCTTGCTGGCCGTTCAGATTCTTGTCATCGAATTTGATGATCTTCAACGCTCCGGTGTCCTGACTGACGAAAAAAGCGGCTTTGGCTTCAGCCTCCCATCCACTGGCAGAATAATAATCGATCTGCGCCACGTATTGTTCGAAAGGCAATCCGGCGGGAACGGTGTAGGTGGCGGGCAGCGTGTAGATGTAGTCCTCATCGATGCCATCGGGCGCAGTGTAAGTTTTGCTATAAAGAATATCGCCATTCTGATTGTAAATGATGAATTCAGTGCGATTAGGCGGCTTGCCCACGCTGGGCGTAATGATCCAGGAGATGTATTCGTTTTCGGTGGGTTTGATGGCCACGGACGTGCCCGGCTCAGCCGAAAGTTGAATGGTTGCATTGGGCGCGGCAATGGCGACATATCCCATGGTCAGCAAGACCGCAGCCAACCCCAGGGCCAGAAACAGCTTGCCAAAGGCGCGTAAGAAGGCGGGAGGAAGTAAGTTTGGGGGAATCATACGGCGGCGCTCCTTGTGGGGGAAGGGTGAAGACGAAAAAGGGCGTATGAGACGATGGCGACCGTTTTTCGATCATCGAATAGATCGAATGAAAAGGAAAACGGCGGGTTCCCGAATATGTATGGCGGCTGTTGCTGGCGCGATGTCGTCTGTAATGACCGCCATCCGGCAGTTCTGCAATTGTAGGTGACTGCTCAGATAGCCTGATTCGGCCTGGAAAATGTCTTGCCACCAAGGCTCGAAGGAACGAAGACACGAAGAAAATCCTTGTTTCTCACCCTTCGCGCCTTCGTGTCGTCGTGTCTTCGTGGTTTTTGGCCTTGCTACGTTAGTAGTTGGACAATGTCAAATTCTCTCCAAACACGTCCAGCAATTTCAAATTTGGCCTGGTGACAAGCCCCCC
>JALWDV010000275.1 GCA_027036755.1 Anaerolineae bacterium | reverse complement strand
CTCCCCCGATACTCGCTGCGCTCGTGTTCGGGGGAGGGAGATGACCATCTGCCCGACAGATTTGCAATCCAGCGAGCTCCTCCCCCTGCAAGGCGTCAGCCGAAGCGGGGGGAGGCCGGGAGGGGGGCTTTTCACCAGGCAAAATTTGAAATTGCTGGACGTATTTGGAGAGAATTTGACATTGTCGAACTACTAACATAGCGAGGTCAAAAACTACGACGACACGACGACACGAAGGCGCGAAGGGTGGGGAATAAGGATTTTCTTCGTGCCTTCGTTCCTTCGAGCCTTCGTGGCAAGACATTTTTCATGTCGAATCAGGCTACCTGAGCAGTTACGTCAACGAGCAAGGATTCCATCGATAAGCCTCCCACCCGAGGAAAAGGCATGGCCAGAAAGAAAAAGAAGAAACGCTCCAGCAAAAGTCGTCCTAAAAAGCAACAGAAACACGCGGCCAAGCGCAAGCAAAAGCACAGCCGCCTGGCGCGAATACGCGCGCTATTCACATCCTCCCCCTTAGCCCGTCCGCCCTCTCTGTTCGATGCCGCGTCGTGGCCTCTCCACGAAGTGCTGATTTCGGAGGATTGGCGCGATCCCATGACGTTCACCCAGATTTTGGTGGTGCGGAAGGGGCCCGGGGGCCTGTACGCCGTGGCTGCGGCTCTGGTGGATCAGGCCTGTCTGGGAGTAAAGACCGCGTTTGGCAGAGTCGTCGATAAGCGAGACTACCGGCTGTTGCGATCAAGAATGGCTGCAAATCAGGTTCTGATCAAGAGCGATATCAATTTGGCCGCCAAAATCATTCGCGAATCAGTGGCCTACGCCCACAGCTTCGGCATCAACCCAGACCCCGACATCGGCCAGACGCAAATCCTGCTCCGGGGAGCGGACCCTGACGCCTGTCACGAGTTCATCCCCCTGGGCGGGCCCGGAGGCAAGCCCATTTTTATCGCCGGAGCCTACGATAATATCCCCAAAATCACCAAAACCCTGGAAAAACATCTTGGGCCTGATGGCTTCTTTGTGCTGCTTCCTGCGATGGATGATGTAGCGTTCTTTGACGATGAAGAGTTCTTCGATGATGAAATGGTCAATGATGAAGACTGGTAAACGCTGATTTTTGGCGCTTGACAATGAAGCCATTGCTGGTGCACAAGGTCATGTCTCACGCCAGGTCGCCAAGGCGCAGAAGAAAATAAACGGGTGTGTCTAATTTGACAATGTCACATTACGTCATTCAGCAATTTCGGCATGGTTCAGATCGTCCTTCCATCAGCTTTACAATTTCAATAGGGTCAACGCCTGGCAAAGCACGTCAAACGTAAAGCGTCAAACGTCAAAACGTGGCGAAACAGGCTCTTTTTGACGTTT
>JALWDV010000274.1 GCA_027036755.1 Anaerolineae bacterium | reverse complement strand
GACATTTGACGTTATTTCACGTTATGTGGTGTTATGTGGTATCATGTGGTTTTGTTTGTGTGATGTGGTGTTATGTGGTGTTATGTGCTGATATGTGGTGTATTGTCGTGGTAGGTGGCTTTACGTGGCGTTATGTGTCGATATGTGGCGTTATGTGGCGTCATGTGGCGTTATGTGGCGTCATGTGACGTCATTTGACGTTATTTGACGTTATGTGGTGTTATGTGGCGCTATGTGGCGTTGTGTAGCGTAATGTGGCGTAATATGCCGTTTTGTAGCGTTATGTGGCGTTATGTGGCGTTATTTGGCGTTAAATTCCGTTATGTTGCGTTATGTGACGTTATGTGCTGTTATATGACATTGTCTGACGTAATGTGATGTTGTGAGACGTCATCTGACGTCATGTCATGTTTTTAAGGACATTTGACGTTATTTGACGTTATGTGGTGTCATGTGGTGTAATGTGGTGTTATGGGTGTTATGTGGTGCTATGTGGTGATATGTGGTTTTATGTGGTGTTATGTGGCCATAAGTGGCGTTATTTTGCGCTATGTGGCGTTATGTGGCGTTATGTGGCATTATGTGGTGTTATGTGGCGTTATGTGGCGTTATGTGGCGATATGTGCCGCTATGTGGCGTTATATGGGGTTATGTGGCGTTATGCAGCGTTATGTGGTGTTATGTGGTTTCATGTGATGTTATGTGGTGTTATGTGCTGTTATCTGCCGTTATGTGGCGGGACGTTCCGCTATGTGACGTTATGTGCTGTTATATGACGTTGTCTGACGTTATGTGATGTTATGTGACGTCATTTGACGTTATTTGTCGTAATGTGGCGCTAGGTCGCGTTATGTGGCGTTATGTAGAGTTACGTGAAGTTTTTTGGAGTTATATGGTGATATGTTGTGCTATGTGGTGTTATGTGGGGCTATGTGGTGTTATTTAGCGTTATGTAAACCTATGTGATGTTATGTGACGTTCACTGACGTTATGTGATGTTATGTGACGTCATTTGACATTATTTGACGTTATGATGTGTTATGTGGAGTTATGTGGTTTAACGGGTGTTATGTGGTGATATGTTGTGTTATGTTCTGAAATCTGGTCTTATGTGGTGTTATATGGCGGTATGTGGCGCTATGTGCCGTTATGTGGCGTTATGTGGCGTTATGTGGCGTTACATGGCGGTATATAACGTTGTGTGATGTTATGTGACGTTAGCTTACGCTAGTTGATGTTATAAGACGACATTTCACGTTATTTGACGTTATGTGGTGTTATGTCGTGCCATGCGTTGTCATAGGTGTTATGTGGTGTTATGTGGTGTTATATGGTGATATGTGGTGTTATTTGGTGCTACGTGGTAATATGT
>JALWDV010000273.1 GCA_027036755.1 Anaerolineae bacterium | reverse complement strand
TTCTTTTTGTCTCTTTATAAATTTTACCAATATATTCACCAATAATACCAATAGAAAGCATCTGCACTCCTCCTAAAAATAGGACAATAAGCATCATTGAAGTCCATCCAGATACCGCTACACCGCTAATTTTTGCTATCACTACCCAAATAGAGAGCATAAAGCTTATAAAAAGTACACTAAGACCAAGGAATGTAATAAAGCGAAGAGGCATAACAGAAAAACTTGTAATACCATCCCATGCAAAAGAGAGCATCTTTTTTAAAGGATATTTGCTCTCTCCTGCCAAGCGCTCTTTGCGATCATAATAGACAATATCACTCTTTAGCCCAAGTAGTGGAATTATACCTCTTAAAAAAAGGTTAACTTCTTGAAACTCTTTGAGCCACTGCAAAGCTCTCTTACTCATTAATCTAAAATCTGCATGATTGTCAATAATATCAACTCCCATAAAATGCATGAGCTTATAAAATCCTTCTGCACTGAGGCGCTTAAATGCAGTATCTGTATCTCTTCGTTTACGAGCTCCATAAACAATTTCATATCCATTTGCAAACTTTTGGCACATCTGCTCTACTACGCTTATATCATCTTGCAAATCTGCATCCAGTGAGACGGCAGCATCACTCAACCCCTCCACATAAAAAAGGCCAGCTAATAAAGCGTTTTGATGGCCACAATTGCGGGAGAGTTTAAGACCTTTTATATGAGGCTCTTTAGCAAACTCCTCAATCATCTCCCAAGTTCTATCTTTACTGCCGTCATCCACAAAGCAGATAAAACTCTCTTTGCTTATGAGCTTTTTTTCCTGCAGATTTTTTAGCAGATTGCTAAGCTCTCTTTTGGTGGTTGGCAAAACTTCCTCTTCATTATAACAAGGCACAACAATAGCCAGCGTAAAAAGCTTATGCAACATATATAAATCCTTTGCGAGCGTAGTAATTAAAGAAGAAGACAACAACAAGAGCCACAGCTCTACCACTGTAATAGTCAACTCCTATTTTACTTAAAAGCCAAACAATTAAAATATTAAGTCCTACTGCTGCAATAGAGACAGCAAATACGGCCAAAAATTCGTGATGGATCTTCTCAAAGCGGCTTTTAGTAAAAACTTTACTTCTAGCTAAATAAAAATTTACCAACAGTCCTACCATATAACCAATCACAATAGCAATATAGTAAGCTACTCCACTATAAACTAAAAAAGAGTAGATAACAAAATCAACAGCAGTCGAAATGGCACCTACTATAAAAAACTTACCAATCATTGCTCAACAAACTCTAAAGTGGCACTACTTGAGCCAATGAGATGCTTTTTGCCATTTTGCACTTGATAGTATCCTACAATCCCTAACTGTCCAAAGCCTTGAAA
>JALWDV010000272.1 GCA_027036755.1 Anaerolineae bacterium | reverse complement strand
TTGTTTGTATAGTGGTCTGTATAGCGGCTGTCATGGTGGCCTCCTTGCGAGTGAATTGATCCTTTTCTTGCAATGATGCCCTATTCAGCCGCTTTTGTCACGCCGCCAGTTAGCGGAAACTAGAGATAGTAGCTATTTTGCAATGAAGCGAGCGCAGCTCCCAGCACCGGGTAACCCGCCAAGCTCATATGCCGGCGTAAGGAGACAAGCGTGGCGTAGGGATTTCGCACGATGTGTAGAAATTTGGCATCTGGATACAGTTTTTGCAACAAGACAGCATACTCAGCATTTTCCACTGATTTTTCAAGAAACCGACTGGCTTCCATGGGTTTTGCATGAAGCCCAACATGTAGCGCTTCGATATAAGCATCAAAAAAGCCACGCCAGTCATGTTTTTCATAGGGTGCGCGGGCGTGTTCCATCAGATAAGCTTCAAATGCCATCACATCCCAGCGTCCAACCATGATGCTGTCGCTGGTGCGGGAGGCCACCTCATTGTTTCGGCGCACATGACGAATCAACATCTCGCATACTTGCTCGAAAGACAGTGATTGTGGATAGCTTCGCCGTAGCGCATAGTCAACCCAAAAGCCAGTCAACTGAAAGAAATGCGTTTCCAACGGTGCGACGAACAAACCAGGCGCTCCATTGAGCAGATTGCGTAATAAGGTCGTACCAGATTTGTGGCTACCCAAAATAAATATGGGATGGTTCATGATGACTCTCAATGACGAATGCTGGATTTGATTATTTTCAAGATAGAAATGGTTTGAGAGCGCTCCAGCATCAGGAGAATAAGCAAATAAGACAAGGTGAAAACGCCCAATTTAAGCAATATGCTGAGCCAAGTGGTTTCGCTCAATGCCAAAAGGAGCACTGCGCCATAGGTAGTCATCATAGATGCAAACAGAGCGATAGTCGGCGCTGCGAAGAGTCTGGTCAGGGAGATATCTACATGGCGTCGCGCTTTCCACAGCAGAATGCCAATGCCAGTCACAAGCATCGCGTCCACGGCCAGCGCTACGCCGATGATTCCCAGCTTCGGGCCCAACCCGAACAGGCCGACAGCCAGCACCAAAAGCTGGATGAGCCGGGCGCGGATAACCTGTTCGGGCTGACCAACGGCGACGAACAGGCTGGCTACTGTCGCCTTGATGGGATCAAGCAAGGCAAAAACCAACATCAGCCGAAAGACATTGGTCATGGGCAGCCATTTTTCGCCTAACAAGAGTCCAATGAATTCGGGAGCGATGAGCGCGAGCAGACCGCCCAAAAAGAATCCTGTGCGCAGAAGCAGTGCTGCTGTACGAAAAAACGCCTGCGACAGGCGTCGACGTTCATATTTGAGCTCGGCATAGGCGCCAACTGTCACGGTGTTGATAGGGGTAGCCAGAACGCGGCGGGGATAGGTGGCAAAGGTGTAGGAGCGGCTGTAAAAACCAAGCGCCGTGTTGCCCAGAAAGAATCCTGTCCACAAATCGTCGATGCGATCCAGGATGGCCAACAAAGCGGAGGAGAGGAAGGTGCGGCTGCCGAAGTGCAGAAAATAACGTAATTCGGGGCGTGACCAGCGGAAATGCGGCCGCCACACTGGTTTCCAACCGTACAACATACCTAATGTCACCATCATACTTACAAGATTGGTGACCAGCAGCGCCCAGAGAGTCGCCCCTAGCCAGGCCAGAGTAAGAGCGGCGAGAGTGGTGAGAACGGCATTGGTAAACTGGATAATGGCCAGGCGGCGATGCACTACACGTCGCAGGAGGATGGCGCGAGGCGTTTGGCTCAGTTGGGCAAGGGCGGAGGTGACGGCAATGACGATGATCGCCAGCTGTGTCTCACCCGAAGTGAGCAGCATCGTCCCTGCGACCATGGTGACGGTCCAACCCAGGGCAATGAGTGTAATGAGGGTGAAATGGGTGGCCGCGGCATCGTCTTCGTTTTCTGTCTCGGGGGCGCGGTGCAAAAAAGCGCCGGTTAACCCAAAATTGAGGAGGATAGCGGCCATGGTGGCTATGGCGGAAGCAAAGCCGTATACGCCAAAGGTGGCGACAGGCAACAAACGAGAGAGCATGACCGAACGCACAAATAGCACAATAACCGCGGCAAGGCTGGCGATCATGTTCCAGGTGGCGGAAGTGATGGTGCGTTCGGCGATACTCTTCTTCACAGACTGTAATCCGTTCTGTAAATAGCTATGGATGCACTGCAAAAAGGGGCATGGTTCATTCTCATTCAAAACCATCTTTACAATTTCTTCGTCAAACGTCATCCGTCAAACGTCAAAAAGAGCCTGTTTCGCCACGTTTTGACGTTTGACGCTTTACGTTTGACGTGCTTTGCCGGGCGTTGACTTCATAAAATTGTAAAGCTGAAGGAAGGACGATCTGAACCATGTCCAAAAAGGTTTCTCAACACGGAGACACGGAGGACACAGAGAAAAATAAGGGGGTTCACGGAGAAAATCCTCTCCAAACCTTATCTTTTTCCTTTGCACCTTCGTATCCTCGCGTCTTCGTGGCCTTTTTTCAGGAAAGCCGGCCATATTCGCGTCATCCTGCAGGAGACAGGCTCGATTGCGCTGCCAGCCCGCGGCTTTCTCCTCTTTCGGGCCCGAGTAATCGATGTCCGGCAAGAAGCCATCCCGCAACTCGGCCCATTTGGCGTCGTGGCCTGCTTTGAAAATAGAACACGGATGAACACAGAAAAACACGGATAATTCAAAAAATCTGTGACCGAAGGCCGTGTCAATCCGTGTCCTCGTCTTTCATCGGTATCGGCGCGGGCTCGCCCGTCATCGGACTGTTCCGTAAATAAGCTCTCCTACGTCATTTCGAGGGAGCGCAGCGACCGAGAAATCCCCTTGCAGACGAGGAAATTCCTCCTCCCTGCGGTCGCCGGAATGACGTAGCAAGAGATTTTCGTTCGTTATGTGGTGAGCAATCGCTCATGGCGACTGCTTCGTAAATAGAACGCAGATGACGCAGAAAAAGCCGATCTGCGCAGATAAAACAGATAAAATCAGGATAATCTGCGAGAATCTGTGGGCATCAGATGTGACTGCGTTCTATTTTCATTCCTTATCGGCGTGCTGCCGCTCATGGCGTCTGCTTCGTGCATCAGCGTGCGAAAGTTGCGATGCGTGCCCACGGCATTCATAAAGATGTAGTCCTTGCCGCTGATGGGAAAGCTGTTCATGTAGCCGCCAGGGGTCTTGTTGGGCCGGGAAGCCAGATATAAAAAGCCCTGACGCATGGACTGGAAATAACCGCCAAAATCAGAATGCACGCGGGCGAAGATGCGCCGCCCCGCCTCTTCCAGCTCTGCATCATCGCCGAAGGGCTGTAGCGGCTGCTCGTGGAAATCGACAGAGGGCAGACAGGGACTGTCTGCGCCTGTCTCCCATGGGCGCAGGCGCTCCACGCCTATCTGTGTGGCCTGGGAGGCTTTTTTATCCGACCGCCCCCAGCCAACCCCGGTGACATTATGCGCCCGGGCGGCGTATTTGCTCTCGCATAGCACGCGGCCGTCCTGATGAATGGGCGAAAGGGAGAGAATACAAAGGTCGGGACGGGACACAGGCATTGGCGGCAGCTTTTCGCGGCGGCGCGGGGCTACGGGAATCGCCTTGCATTATAACACGCATCATCCCTGATCAGATTCTTTCCTGGACATCAATTCCAACCGCCAATTGGCAACTGCTAACGTATACCAGTTGGCTCAAATCTGACAGGTTCTCGTAACCGTGGCGGTAAGATGTGCGGTTTTCGGCCAGCAACGAAGCATGTAAGACTCTGAATTGTAGCCAAGGTAGCCTGTCAGGTTGATTCAAGCGAAAACGACCTTGGCAGTTACGGCAAAGAAAAACTTGGCGACTTTGCGCGAGATCAGCTTTTTGGCTCCGGCTTGTTCGGGTTAGGCGTTTACGTTTCTGGGCATGGTTCAGATCGTCCTTCCATCAGCTTTACAATTTCAATAGGGTCAACGCCTGGCAAAGCACGTCAAACGTAAAGCGTCAAACGTCAAAACGTGGCGAAACAGGCTCTTTTTGACGTTTGATGTATGACGTTTGACGGAGAAATTGTAAAGATGGTTTTGGATGTGAATGAACCATGCCCGTTTCTGGAATAAGATTGGCTATGCTCTATATCTGCTTTGAAAATAGAACACGGATGAACACAGAAAAACACGGATAATTCAAAAAATCTGTGACCGAAGGCCGTGTCAATCCGTGTCCTCGTCTTTCATCGGTATCGGCGCGGGCTCGCCCGCCGT
>JALWDV010000271.1 GCA_027036755.1 Anaerolineae bacterium | reverse complement strand
CTCGAGCACTTTGTCCATGTTGGCGATGAGCGCGTCGCCGAACTCGGAGCACTTGAGCTTGGTCGCGCCTTCCATCAGACGGTGGAAGTCGTAGGTGACGGTCTTGGCCTTGATGGTGTATTCCATGGAGGCCTCGATGAGATCAGCAGCTTCGTTCCAGCCCATGTAGCGGAACATCATGGCGCCCGAGAGGATGACGGAGCTGGGGTTGACCTTGTCCAGGCCCGCGTACTTGGGCGCGGTGCCGTGGGTGGCCTCGAAGATGGCCGCGCCGGTCTCGTAGTTGATGTTGGCGCCGGGAGCGATGCCGATGCCGCCCACCTGGGCCGCCAGCGCGTCGCTGATGTAGTCGCCGTTCAGGTTCAGGGTGGCGATGACGTCGTATTCCCTGGGGCGGGTGAGAATCTGCTGCAGGAAGGCGTCGGCGATGACATCCTTGACGATGATCTCCCGGCCATCCTCCAGGGTGATGACCTGCCACGGGCCGCCGTCCAGGTCCTTGGAGCCAAACTCCTCTTTTGCGACCTGGTAGCCCCAATCGCGGAATGCGCCCTCGGTGAACTTCATGATGTTGCCCTTGTGCACCAGGGTCACCGACTTGCGGTTGTACTTGATGGCGTACTTGATGGCATCGCGCACCAGTCGCCAGGTGCCTTCCTTTGAGACAGGCTTGATGCCGATGCTGGAAGTCTCGGGGAAGCGGATCTTGGCCACGTTCATCTCGTTCATCAGGAAGTCGATGACCTTCTTGACCTCGGGCGTGCCCGACATCCACTCGATGCCCGCGTAGATGTCCTCCGTATTCTCGCGGAAGATGACCATGTCGATGTATTCGGGGTGCTTGACCGGGCTGGGAGTGCCGTCGAAGTACTTGACCGGGCGCAGGCACACGTACAGGTCCAGCATCTGGCGCAGGGCCACGTTCAGGCTGCGGATGCCGCCGCCCACGGGCGTGGTCAACGGGCCTTTGATGCCCACGAGATACTCGCGGAACGCGTCCAGGGTCTCTTCGGGCAGCCACACGCCGTCGCCATAGGTCTTCACGGCCTTCTCGCCCGCGTAGGCTTCCATCCACACGATGCTGCGCTTGCCCTTGTAGGCCTTCTTCACCGCGGCTTCCAGCACGCGATGCGAAGCCGCCCAGATGTCCGGGCCAGTGCCGTCGCCCTCGATGAAAACGATGATGGGATTATCGGGGACGTTCAACACGCCATTCTCGATGGTGATTTTCTCGCCGTTGGCGGGGACTTGGATTTTCTGATAAGCCATGGGTCACTTCCTTTTGGATGAGTATGAGATTTATTTGGGTAAGATGTTTTTGGGCAATGAGCCATGCCGATTTTGTCAAAAGCGGCAACTGCTAACGTATGCCAGTTGGTTGTCTTTTTCCACTCAAACCTGACAGGTTCTCGTAACCTTGGCGGTAAGATGTGCGCTTTTCAGCCAGCAACGAAGCGTGCAAGGCTCTGAATCGCTGCCAAAGGAACCTGTCAGGTTAGTTCAAGCGAAAACGACCTTAGCAGTTACCAAAAGCGCAATAATGCTCGATCCAATACATGATAACCCAGAGCAAAGATTCCGGGCAAAAGCGCATATCGAAAAATCTGCAAGATGCGCAAAATCCGTTGAGCTGGTAGAATAAAAAGACGCGGCGCCGACGAAGTGCGTCGCATCCAACGAATTTGGTTTTATTTTACGAGGTTTGATGATGAAAAGACGCAAGAAGAAACGATTGCGGGTTTCCTTTCGGCGCAAAAAGCCCTCGCCCGAGTTGCTGCGCGCCCTGGATCGGACGGACAGGTTGCTTCAGGAGGAGCGGTACGATGAAGTTATCGCTTTGCTGGAGCCTTTCCTGGAGGAGCAGCCTCATGCGCCAGAGCTTTACATTGCCCTCGGGATGAGTTATACCCAAATTGGCGATACGCTCAATGCCATCAAGCAATTTGAAACAGCCGTTTCTCAGCGCAAAGACGTCTCTCTGTTTGGGATGTTAGGGGCGCTCTATTCATATCATGGATTGCCTGCGCTTTCTCTGGACGCCTATCGTCAGGCTGTCAAGATGGGCGTTGATCCTGATGAGATGCCCGGAATGCAGGAGGCGATGGCGCGCTTTTCGAGCAGATTGCGAGGGCTGGCCAATTATCTGGGCAAGTCTGTAAAAAAGGTCTCTGAGGGCGCTCGTTTGATGGAAAGAGCCCAACTCGCTTTCGAGCGGGGGGATTACGCCAGGGCCATCCAGCTCAATCAAAGGGCCCGCCGTTATCTGGGCGACTTCCCGGCCGTCGATAACAATCTCTCTCTGTATTATTTCTTTGCCGGAGAGCCGGAGCGGGCCATCGAGATCGCCCGGGGGGTGCAGCAGCGCGCGCCCGACAACATTCAGGCGCTGAGCAATCTGGTGCGCTTTTTATCCTGGACGGGCCGAAAAGCGGAAGCGGCCCAGGTTTGGGCGCAGCTTCGCCCCCTCGAACCTTTTGATCTCGTCACCAAGGTGAAGAAGGCGGAGGCCGCGGCCGTCATGGAAGATGATGAGATGGTTTATCAAACGCTCAGCGACGTGGATAGCGAAGGGGATGATATAGAGTCGCCCGAGTTGTTGGCGCGCGTCCAATTCCTGCGCGCCGTGGCCGAGGCGAACATGGGGCGCATCAGTCAGGCTCGGAAAGACTTCGATCTGTTGGGAGGCGATATGTACCTCATCGAGGAGTATCTGGAGGCCTTCGATGAGGGGCGCCCGGGCCCGGGATTGTCCGATCGATTTCCCTATTTTTCACTTGTCGATCTGATGCCCCCTGCAACGCTCCAGGCATTTTTCAATCTGCTGGACCAGGAAAAAGAGATGCCTGCCGCGGAATTTCGCCGCCAGGTGGATGACTACCTGCGTCGCTATCCACAACTTCTCCTGGTGGGCGAAAAATTCCTGTGGGAGTTTGGCGAGCCTGAACTGGGCGTCGAGTTTCTGTCGGCGCTGGCCACGCCCGAAGCGTATGCAATGCTGCGCGCCTTTGCCACGGGCAAGAAGGGGAGCGAACAAGATCGGGCGCTCGCCCTGCAGACGCTCCTTTTCGCCGGGGAGATCTCCCAGACGGATGAGATCAAATTCTGGCGTAATGGCGAATGGACGACCGTTCAATCCCATTTACACGCCCTCAACCCGGACCGAGAGTGGGAGTATGATCCTCCCGAGGTTATGGAGCTTCTCGAACAGGGCCTGATTGCATTCAGCGAGGATCGTTTTGATGCGGCTGAGGAGGCGTTCGAGAGAATCCTGGAACTGAATCCGAATGTTCGGGAGGCGTACAACAATTTGGGCGCGCTTTACGCCCGGCAGGGGAAGCTTGATGAGGCGAGAGCGATGCTCGAAAAGTGCATTGAAATCGATCCGCTCTATGTTTTTCCGCGCAGTAATTTGGCGGCTTTTCTGGTGGATGAGGGCAAGATCGATGAAGCCATCGCCATGCTCAAACCCGTGCTTGATTTACCCGAATATCATCCCCTGGAGATGGCCTCTCTCCTCGTGGCCCAGGCCCGCATTCACATTGCCATGGGCGACTTCGAAACGGCTGAAGAGATAATCGAGACAGCCAGCGACATCGATCCAGATTCTCCCACCGTGGAAGCGATGCGCGCCAGACTCATGCTGGCAAGGGCGACGGAAGGGTTGGGGACGACGTCTAACCGGCTGTGGGAACGCGCCCGCGCCTATCGCAAACGACAACGCAAACTCAGCACCCCCGATCCCACCCTGGCCGAAGCCCTGAGCCTCTACACCAAGGAGTTGCTCACGGCCATCGCCCGCAACGTCGCGCCCGAAGGGGGCTGGTCCAAATATCGCAAGGCGGAATTGCTCGATTTCCTGGTTGGGCGTTTGCAGGATGAGGATGTTCAGGCCCGGGTGCTGGCCTCGCTGCCGCCCGAGGCGCTGGCGGCTTTCGAACAGGTGCAGGCCCAGGGCGGCGTGATGGCGTGGGACGCCTTCGATGAGGCCTACGACAACGATCTGGACGACTCGCCCTACTGGCAATATCACGAGCCGGAGTCGATCATGGGGACGCTGCGCTCTCACGGCCTTCTGTTCGAAGCGGAAACCCCCGACGGCCTGTTCCTCAGCATCCCGGTCGAGCTGCGCCGGGCCAGACCATCAAAGCTCAAAGACTAAGGGTGTGTCCAATTTCGGTTGGAAGCGTTTGCCACGTCCGCCCGGCGATGAAGTCGCCGGGCTACAAAACAGCGCCGGATAAATCCGGCTAGCCCCGCAGGGGCGCTGTTTCTAGCCGGGGGACT
>JALWDV010000270.1 GCA_027036755.1 Anaerolineae bacterium | reverse complement strand
ATGCTGGTGAGCGGAGCGCTGCCCGATGGTTGGGAGCGGCACCTGCCCGACTTCACCGGCGAGAAACCCCTGGCCACTCGCGCCACCTCGGGCAAGGTCATCGCTGCGCTGGCTCCGGCGTTGCCCATGCTGGTGGGCGGCTCCGCCGATCTCTCCGGCAGCAACAAGACCAATCCCCCCAACGAGCATGACATCGAGCGGGGCGACTACGGCGGCAATTATATCCACTACGGCGTGCGGGAACACGGCATGGGCGCGATCATGAATGGTCTGGCCACCCATTACATCAGGCCTTTCGGCGGCACCTTCCTGGTCTTTTCCGATTACATGCGCGGCGCAATTCGCGTGGCCGCGTTGATGAACGTTCCCGTCATCTATGTTTTCACTCACGATAGCATCGGCGTGGGCGAGGACGGCCCCACGCATCAGCCCATCGAGCATCTGACCGCGCTGCGGGCCATCCCCAATCTGGTCACCATCCGCCCGGCCGATGGCAATGAGACCTCACAGGCGTGGAAGGTTGCGCTGGAGCGTTCCGGGCCCACCGCACTCATCCTCACCCGGCAGGGCCTGCCCCAGGTGACGCCCCGAGATAATCAACTGGCCCGGGGCGCGTACATCCTGGCCGAGCCCCTCAGCGGCGATCCCGACGTGATTCTCATCGCCACGGGCTCGGAGGTGGCCCTGGCGCTGGAGGCGGTGGACGCACTGCTGGCGGAAGGCGTTTCCGCCCGCGTGGTTTCCATGCCCAGTTGGGAGCTGTTCGACGCGCAGGATGAGACGTATCGGGCCTCGGTGCTGCCCGCTGATAAGCCCAAGCTGGCCATCGAGGCTGGCTCCACCCTGGCCTGGAGCCGTTATGTGGGCCCGGATGGCGCGGTCATCGGCATCGATGGCTATGGCGCTTCCGCTCCCGGCAAGGTCGTGTTCAAGGAGTACGGCTTCACTGCCGAGAATGTGGCGGCCAAAGCCCTGGCCTTGCTTCGCAAATAGCGCGCCTGGGCCGGCCGGATTGCGAATCCGCCCTGAGAGCTCTTTGCCCCCAGCCGGATTCGCAATCCGGCGGGTTTTGCAAAGCCAACACCCCCTGAAATCCGGTTGAGCCGCGCGGATTTTCGCAACTGCTAAGGTCGTTTTCGCTTGAACTAACCTGACAGGTTCCTTCGGCAGCGATTCAGAGCCTTGCACGCTTCGTTGCTGGCTGAAAAGCGCACATCTTACCGCCAAGGTTACGAGAACCTGTCAGGTTTGAGTGAAAAAAGGTAACTACTAAGGTAGGCCTGCTGAGCCAACATTCAAGACAGCGTTCGTCAGTTTTGCAGCCTTGGCCGCTGGACTTTGCCCCCACCCCGGCCCTCCCCCGCCAGTCGCTTCGCT
>JALWDV010000269.1 GCA_027036755.1 Anaerolineae bacterium | reverse complement strand
CCCCCGCCAGTCGCTTCGCTCCATTGCAGGGGAGGGAGCCGCTGGTTTGCAAAGTTTTTTGCAGACGGAGAGCCCTCCCCACCGCTTGCGGGGGGGGGACTGAGGGGGGGCCTGCCGCAGCAGAAGCCAAGCCTCCGAAAACAGACAGACTACCTTAGCAGTTACGATTTTTCTCCTTTTTCTGTGAAAATCTGTGGAAATTTGTGGTTAGGATAAAAACGCCAGTGTCCAGTTCAGAATTTGCCTTTGTGTCTTAGTGTTCTTAGTGGTTTTCGGGTGACGACCGGTGACGACCTTAGTAGTTACGAACCATGCCTAAAAAAGAAACTCCCCACCCGATAATCGGGAGCGGGGAGCCTCTTTTCCATACAAGATCGGGGTTTTACTTGATCTCGACGGTCGCGCCTTCGCCTTCCAGCTTGGCCTTGGCTTCCTCGGCCACCTCTTTGCTGACAGCCTCGAGGATGGTGGAGGGGGTGTCCTCGACCACAGACTTGGCCTCTTTCAGGCCCAGATTGGTCAGAGCGCGCACGGCCTTGATGACCTGAATCTTCTTGGGGCCGTGATCGGTCAGCACCACGTCGAATTCGGTCTTCTCTTCCTCGGGCTCCTCAGCGCCGCCGGCAGCGCCGGGCATCATGCCGGCAACGGCGACGGGAGCGGCGGCGGTGACGCCCCAGCGATCCTCGAGCATCTTCTTCAGTTCAGCGGCTTCCAGCAGCGTCAGAGCGCTGAGTTCTTCGTACAGTTTTTCAAGATCTGCCATGGTTAGGGTACTCCTTGTTGGTATAGGTGAGTGTTTTTATCGGAATGAATGAGGGATGGGATCAAGCGGCCTCGGCGGTCTCTTCGCCGCCCTCTTTATCGATGCGGGCCTGCAGAATACCGACGATATCGCGCTGCGGCGCAGAGATAGCGGCCAGCAGCGAGGTCGCCGGAGCGGTGATCGCGCCGATGAGGGACGCGCGCATGACATCCTTGGTGGGCAGGTCTGCCAGTGAAGCGGCTGCCGCAGCATCCAGGATGGTGTCGCCCAGAATGCCGCCGGTAATGATGAACCGCTCTTTGCCAACTTCCTTGACGAAGGCCTTGAGCGCCTTGGCTCCCGCACCAATGTCTTCACCCAGGAAGACGAAACCGATGGGGCCGACGAACGCTTCCTCGGGAATAGGCCGGTCGAGTTCATTGAGGGCCCGTTTCATCAAGGTCTTCTTGGCCACGACAATCCGTGCGCCAGATTCTCGCAAACCACGACGCAGGCTTTCCATTTCCTGCACGCTAATGCCAAGATACTGGCCCAGCACGACGGCGTGACTCTCGTTGATCATTTCCTTGTAGGAATCGATCAGTTCCTGTTTACGTGCTCTTGTGATTGGCA
>JALWDV010000268.1 GCA_027036755.1 Anaerolineae bacterium | reverse complement strand
AGGGGCAGCGTGCCCATGCGGGTGGCGTGACCGCTGGGAAAGGCGTGACGGTCATAGCCTTTGCTGTAAAAACCATCCACTTCCTGCGGGCGGGGACGCTTGAGGGCGAATTTGATGCTATACGTGACGATGGCGGCGATGATGGACGCCAGCAGCCAGAGCGCGATCTGCCAACGCCGCGGCGGTTGAAAGTAGATCGCGCCCGCAATCCATAAAATCAGCCACAGCGGCCCGTCGCCCAGGTGCGCGGCCATCGAAGCGATGGTTTTGCCCAGACGGTGATCATCCACCCGCAACGCCAGACTCCAGCGCTGATCCAGCGCCTCAAGCTGCTGTATCCACCCGCTCATGCCCTCGTCTCCATCTGCGATTCCATTCTGGCGCGCACCATCTCAAGTTGATGCGGTTTGTCGACATCCATGGCGAGATCGGCGTAGGGCGAAACGATGATATGCCCGGTGGCGTGCAGCAGACGCTCGCTGAGCGCCTCGGCGTCTTTGATGGAGAGCCGCCGGAAGAGGAATTTGACAATGGTCGAGAAGCCCAGCAGCCGGGCCTGCTGCCAGGCGCTCTTGCGTTTGGCCAGCAGCTCGCGCACCAACTGCTCGTTGTTGTGGACGATGGCGGTGCGTACGAAGAAGAGATCGCCGCCGCAGAATTTGCCTTCGACGACGGGCACATACGAGCGGCGGGAATCGGGGAAAGCCGCCTCCATCACATTTTTTTCCACCACCGAATAGTAAAGGTCGCCTTCCAGTCCCTCGCATGTTCCTATAAACCAGGCGACGGTCGAAGGCTTGAGCGCGGGAATGTCGGCGGAGGCTGTGAGGAAGAATTCGGCGTCAGGCTGATGCGCCTTGATGGCGTCTACGCCCGCCATGATGTTGTCGAAATGCGCGTTTTGGTTGGGAACGTAAACGATGTCCGCGCCGAAATCGACATTATCCTCTGGCCCCATGCCGACGATATAGATTTGATCCACCCGCCCGCTTTCGCGCAGCGCCTTGACCACCCAATAGACCATAGGCTTGCCAGCGACAGGGATGAGGGATTTTCGCTCGACTCCCATGGCAATGGCCAACGGATCGGGCTTTTGGGTGGAATAGCCTGCCAGAACCAATGCAGGATAGGTTTTCATGCCGGACTCCAGAAGATGAGTAATAGTGACTGCTAACATGTCAAACCTTGAAGGTTGAAGCGCCAACAAGCGACAAGACAAGACCGTGAAACGTCAAGCGTCAAACGTCAAGACTAGCAATTTCAAATTTGGTTCGGAGACAAGCCCCCCTCCCGGCCTCCCCCCGCTTCGGCTGGCGCCTTGCAGGGGGAGGAGCCCATCGCTTTGCCAATTTGTGCAGCAGATGAGCATCTCCCTCCCC
>JALWDV010000267.1 GCA_027036755.1 Anaerolineae bacterium | reverse complement strand
CTGCCAAGGTTGAGACACCGGCTGGCCTATGGTAATCCGGGTAAGGTCACGTTGTGCGAGTTGGACGTTACAACACGGTTGTATTGTAGAAGGTGGCTCCACTTGCCGGAGTGCGTCTCCAGTGCTTTTCTCCATACCAGACAGGGTGATGGCGGTGTAGGGTTGCCCTGTTTCGAGAAAGAGGTGCCTATGAATAGAGTTAAATCTTTATACAGAATGCTGAACTCCAAGGATACTAGGCTTTTGTCAATAGCGCATGGAATAGGTATGGGTGAGGTGCTGGCAGACCACTGCCGGAGGTGGGCTATCGACTACCCTATAGTCAGTGTGTCTAAGTTGGTGCGAGGTGTTAAGCGTTCGATGCGTAGTGAGTGGGAGAGCTTAGGCTCTCAGGGCCCGAAAGGTTCCTTCTGGAAGTCGTGTAGCGCAAGCAATGGTTGGATGTCGAGAGAGGTCCTCAGTGAACGGGAACACACTGTGGCCCTACAGCTGAGGTCTAACACGTATCCAACCAGAGAGGCGATCTGCAGAGGTCGTACAGGTTCCAATGTCGGTTGTCGCAGGTGTGGTCTCAGTGTCGAGACATTAGGCCACATAAGTGGTAGGTGTCTAGCAGTGAAGCGGTCGCGAATAAAGAGACACAATAAAATATGTCGGATTCTTGTCTCATCCACCCACGGCTCGAAGTGGGAGGTGATGATAGAACCACATATAAAGTCAGAGGGCAAGACTTATATACCAGATCTGGTTTTTCTACGAGGTAGCGAGGCGGTGGTCGTAGATCCAACTGTGATCTGGGAAAGTAAGGTTACATCATTGTCCCATGCGGCCTCGGTGAAGGTCGCAAAGTATCTACCGATCGTAGATGCCTTAAAGGAGTTGACGGGTTGTTCGAGTGTGTCAGTGTATGGTTTTCCTATCGGTGCGAGAGGTACTTGGTACAAAGGGAACAATCGTGTGCTTGATGTGCTGGGCGTCCACAGATCAAAGGCAAAGTTCTTTTGCCTCACTGCTCTGTGTGATACCATCAAACTCCTGCGGGTGTTTACAGACCGGTAGATGTAACAGCCTCTAGAATATCAATGTAGGTTCAAGGGTCACATATTCTGCCCAGTGCTTGAATGTCAAAGTGAAGAAATTCGAAAAGTGCGAGAATGGCAGAAATGCCGTTGGGAAGCTCAAAATCCATGGCGCTCACCCAGCCGTGATCTCTGCGCTCAGAGAGAAAATGATCGAAAGATCGTCATACCAAATAGCCAAATGCCTCGTCATCTAATTAGTGACGCGCATGAATGGATTAACGAGATTCCCACTGTCCCTATCTACTATCTAGCGAAACCACAGCCAAGGGAACGGGCTTGGCAGAATCAGCGGGGAAA
>JALWDV010000266.1 GCA_027036755.1 Anaerolineae bacterium | reverse complement strand
CGTTTATATATTCTTATAACTATAAGAATGTTATGCACCTTTCCATGCAATAACTACTTTGTGCAAGCCAAGACGATGCTTAAACCAGAAGACTCATTCCATTATGTGATATCTGAGAATGCGTCAAGGTGCTTAAAATGGCCGACGATGCCTTGCAGTGCAGTGCAATGCCCGGCTGTCGCTAACAATGCATCACAATTGCTCATAATAGCACGCAGAATTGGACAATGCTACAACAATGGCATCTTCATGCCCGCCGCAGATATCACATTCAGCCGATATCCGATTTGCATCGGCGCAGACGATAACCATTGTTATGCAGCGGCCATCTTACAATGGCCGACATCTGTCACGTGACGGCGAACAGCCAACCAGAGGCATTGTCATGTAAAGCATTGCTCCGTATTCGACGGAACAATTCCATTCGAGAGCAGACGATCAAAGGGTGTCGTGTCATTTCCGCCGAACGCGTGGCATTTTGGGATTGGTCCGGAGACGTATGCCAGATTAATTTCTCTGTTATCGTATTGGAAGTTTGTAACGAAGTCACAAAGGGATTGTTGATTTGGTTACTGCTACCTAGAAATACTACCGACAATACTATTACGACAACTACTGCTACTACTACTGCTACTTCTACTACTACTGCTATTACCGCTACTACTGCTACTAAAGATACTACTACCACGGTTACTGCTACTACTGCTAATGCTACTGCTACTGTTACTACTACTACTACTACTACTGCTGCTGCTACTACTACTACTACTACTACTCCTACTACTGCTGCTACTACTACTACTACTACTACTGCTATTACTACTGCTACTACTACTGGTACTGCTACTGCTACTACTGCTGCTACTACTACTACTACTACTACTACTGCTACTACTACTACTACTACTACTACTACTACTACTACTACTACTACTACTACTACTACTGCTACTACTACTACTACTACTACTACTACTACTACTACTACTACTACTACTACTACTCCTACTACTGCTACTACTACTGCTACTACTACTACTGCTACTGCTACTGCTACTACTACTGCTACTACTGCTACTACTACTGCTACTACTACTACTACTAGTACTACTGCTACTGCTACTGCTACTAAAGATACTACAACTGCTACTACTGCTACTACTGCTACTAAAGCTACTACTACCACTGTTACTGCTACTGATACGTTTAGTTTTGGTTATGAAATGACAGCATGCCTGTATACATGTCTGTCTGCCTGTCTGTCTATCTGTCCTTCTGTCTGTAAGCCACTCCATCTGTCCCTGTGTGTGTAGCTCTGTGTTCTGCCTATATGGCTGTCTCGCTACATATTTGCTTGTGTCTGTCTGTCTGTATGTCTGCC
>JALWDV010000265.1 GCA_027036755.1 Anaerolineae bacterium | reverse complement strand
CCACGACATTACACCACATATCAGCACATAACACCACATAACACCAGATTACACAAACAACACCACATGATACCACATAACACCACATAACGCCACATATCGCCACATAACGCCACATATGGCCATATAACACTACATAACACCACATATCACCACATAACACCACATAACACCACATAACACCTATGACAACGCATGTCACCACATAACACCACATAACGTCGAGTAACGTGAAATGTCATCACATAACATCAAGTAATGTCAGATAACGTGACATAACATCACACACCGTTAAATACCGCCACGTAACGCCACATAACGCCACATAACGCCACATAACGCCAGATAACGCCACATAACGCCACAAAACGCCATATAGCGCCGCATAACGCCATATAACGCCATATAACGCCACAACACGCCACATATCGCCACATAACGCCATATGACGCCACAGAACGGCACATAACGCCACATAACGCCACATAACGCCACAGAACACCAGGTAACCCCGCACAACACCACATAACACCGCATAACACCAATAGCGCCACATAAAAGCACATAACACCACATAACACCACGTAACACCCATAACACAACGTGACACTACATAACAAAACATGACGTCAAATAACGCCACATTTCGCCACATATCAGCACATAACACCACATAAAACCACATAACACCCATGACACCACATGACATCACATAGCACCACATAACGTCAAATAACGTCAAATGACGTCACATATCAATACATAACTTCAGAGAACATCACATAACATAACATACCGTCACATAACCCCACATAACGCCACATATCGCCACATGACGCCACCTAACGCCAAATAACGCCACATAACGCCACATAACGCCACATAACGCCACATAACGCCACATAACGCCACATATGGCCACATAACACAACATAACACCACATATCACCACATAACACCACATAACACCATATAACACCTATAACAACGATGACACCACATAACAGCACATAACGTCAACTAACGTGAAATGTCATCACACAACATCAAGTAACGTCAGATAACGTCACATAGCATCACACAACGTTAAATTCCGCCACGTAACGCCACATAACGCCACATAACGCCACTTCACGCCAATTAACGCCACATAACGCTACACAACGCCACATAGCGCCACGTAACGCCACATAACGCCACATAACACCACATGATACCACATAACACCACATAACACCACATCACACAAACAACACCACATGATAGCACATAACACCACATAACGTGAAATAACGCCAAATGTCGTCACATAACGCCACATAACGCCACAGAGCGCCACGTAACGCCACATAGCGCCACGTAACGCCACATAACGCCACATAAC
>JALWDV010000264.1 GCA_027036755.1 Anaerolineae bacterium | reverse complement strand
ACATAACACCACATAACACCACATAACACCCATTACACCACATGACACCACATAATACCAGATAGCGTCAAATAACGTCAAATATCGTCAGGTAACATCACATGACGTCAGATGACGTCACATAACGTAACATAACATCACGTAACGTTACGTAGCGACAAATAACAACACAGAACGTCATAGCGGCATATAGGGCCGCATAACGCCACAAAACACCACCTAACACCACATAGCGTCAAATAACATCAAATGACGTCAGTTAATATTACAAATCGTTAGAGAACGTCACATGATATCACATACCGTCACATAAGGCCACATAACGACACATAACGACACATAACGACACATAGCGACACATAACGATACATAACGCCCCATCACATAACGACACATAACGACACACAGCGACACGTAACGACACATAGCGCCACATAGCGCCACATAACGCCAAATATCGTCCCATAGCACCACATAACCGCACATAACACCACATTACACCACATAGCACCACATAACTCTTCATAACGTCACATAACGCTGCGTAACGCAACATAACGCCAGATAACGCCACTTAGCGACACATGACGCCACATAACGCCACATAACGCCAGTCAAGGCCAGACGACGCCAAAGAATGCCACATCACGCCACATAACGCCACATATCGCCATATAAAGGCAGGTAACACGAAATAATCTCACGTTACACCACATAACACCACATCACACAACATAACACCACGTAACACCACATAACATCAAATAACGTCGAATAACGTCAGTTAACATGACAAATCCTTAGATAACGTCACATGACATCTCATAACGTCACATAACGCAAGATAACGCCACTAACGCCAAATAACCCCATATAACGCCACATAGCGCCTCATAACCCCACCTAACACCACCTAACACCACATAGCACCACATAGCACCGCATAACACCACATAGCACCGCATAACACCACATATTGCCACATAACACCACATAACGACACATAACGCAACATAACACCACATGACGTCAAATAACGTCAAATGACATCACGTAACACCACATGACGTCAGATAACGTCACATAACATCACCTAACGCCACATAACGCCACATAGCCCCACAAAACGCCACACAACGCCACATAACGCCTCATAACGCCATATACCGCCACATAACGGCGATAACGCCACATAACGCCACATTGCACCACATAACGTCAAATAACGTCAAATGACGTCACGTAACATCACATAACGTCAGATGACGTCACATAACATCACATACCGCCAGACAACGCCACATAACGCCACATAGCGGCACATAACGCCACATAACGCCACATAACGCCCAATAGCACCACATACCGCACATAACACCACATTACAC
>JALWDV010000263.1 GCA_027036755.1 Anaerolineae bacterium | reverse complement strand
GTGGCGTTATGTGGCGATATATGGGGTGTGGTGGTGTTTTATGGCGCCTTGTAGCATTATGTGGCGTTATGTGGCCTTATGTAGCGTTATGTGGCATTATGAGGCGTTACATGGTTTTATTTTTCGACATGTGTCGGTATGTGTCGTTTTCTGGCGTTATTTGGCGTTATATGGCATTATATGGCGATATATGGCGTTATGTGACGTGATGAGACGTTCTCTGGCGTTATGCTACGTTATGTGACGTCATGTGGCGCAGTATGGCGTTATGTGTCGTTATGTGGCGGTATGTGGTTTTTTTTGGCGTTTCTGGCGTTATGTGGCGCTATGTGGCGTTATGTGGCGTTATGTGGCGTTATGTGACGTGATGAGACGTTCTCTGGCGTTGTGTTACGTTATGTCACGTCATGTGGCGTAATATGGCGTTATGTGTCGTTATGTGGCGGTATGTGGTTTTGTTTTGGCGTTTCTGGCGTTATGTGGCGTTATGTGGCGTTATGTGGCGTTATGTGGCGTTACGTGTCGTAATGCTGCGTTATGAGGCGTTATGTGGCGTTATGTGGCGTTATGTGGCGTTATGTGGCCTTATTTGGCGTCATGTGACGTGATGTGACGTTCTCTGGCGTTATGTGACGTTATGTTACGTTTTTTGGCGTTAGGTGGCGTTTTGTGGCGTTATGTGGCTATATATGGTGTTTGGTGGCGCTTTATGGCGCCTTGTAGCATTATGTGACGTTATGTGGCGTAATGTAGAGTTACGTGGCGTCATGTGGCGTGACATGGTTTTATTTTTCGATATGTGCGGCATGTGTCGTTTTCTGGCGTTATTTGGCGTTATGTGCCGTCTTGTGCCGTTTTGTGGCGGGACGTGGGGTTATATGGCGTTTTGTGGCGTTATGTGGCGTTATGTTGCGTTATGTGTCGTAATGTGGCGTTATGAGACGATATGTGGCGTTATGTGGCGTTATGTGGCCTCATGTGGCGTCATGTGACGTGATGTGACGTTCTCTGGCGTTATGTGACGTTATGTTACGATAGGCGGCGTCATGTGGCGTTATGTGGCGATATATGGCGTTTTCTGGCGTTATGTGGCGTTATGTGGCGTTATGCAGCGATATGTGGCGTTATGTGGCGTTACGTGGCGTTACATGGCGTTATTTGGCGATACGTGGCGTTATGTGGCGTTTTCAGGCGTTATGTGGCGTAATGTGGCTTTATGTGGCGTTATGTGCCGTGATGAGATGTGCTCTGGCGTTATGTTACGTTATGTGACGTTATGTGGCGCTATATGGCGTTATGTGTCGTTATGTGGGGTTATGTGGTTTTTTTGGCGTTTGTGGCGTCATGTGGCGTTATGTGGCGTTACGTGGCGTTCTGTGACGTGCTGAG
>JALWDV010000262.1 GCA_027036755.1 Anaerolineae bacterium | reverse complement strand
CCCGCTTTCGGGCCCGAAATAGGCGGTGGATTCCAGGCCCGGCTCTGCATCCGCCTTGACTGCGCCGCGCAGGGGGTTGGCCAGCACGGCCAGAGTCTTCAGCGCCACCATGGATTCAGGATGGCGGGTGTCGATGACGAAACCGTCCTTCAGCTCCAGGTCTTCCACGGGCGCTTCCAGATGCTCGCTGGCCATGTCCAGGATCTTCCTGCGTACGGCCTCGGCTGCGTTGTTGATGGCGTTGCCCGCCACCACCATGCCGCGGCTGGCGAAAGTGCCAGTGCCCCAGTGGAACTGATCGGTGTCGCCGGTGACCAGACGGATGAGAGAGGGATCGACGCCCAATTGCTCGGCCACCACCTGAACGAAGGAGGTGAAATGCCCCTGGCCCTGGGTGCCCACGCCGGTGGAGACATTGATCTTGCCCGTGCTTTCCACCTGCACCCGGGCGCCCTCATAAGGCCCGATGCCCGTGCCTTCCACATAAGCCACCACGCCGATGCCCACATGACGGCCCTCGGCCCGGTATTTGGGCTGCTCTTCCTTGATGAACTTTTCGTATTCGATGAGCTCCAGGGCCTTTTGCAGCACCGGCTCGTAGTTGCCGCTGTCATACACCAGGGGCGCAAAGTCCTGATAGATGATCTCGTTGTTGTAGGGGAATTGATCCGGCTGGATGAAGTTGATGCGCCGGATTTCGGCCACATCCATCCCCAGCTCCTTCGCGGCCAGGTCCAGCAAGCGCTCCATCACGAAAATGCCATGCTGACGGCCCGCGCCCCGGTAGGGCGTCACATACATCTTGTTGGTGAACGCGACCTTCATGTCGGAGTAGTAGTTGGGGATGTCGTAGCAGCCCAGCAGGGTGCACTGGCTGTTGATGGGCACGGTCAGGCCGTAGGGATCGTAAGCGCCCGAATCGTGGATGAATTCATCCTTGACGCCCAGAATCTTGCCATCCTTGCTCAGCGCGATTTCCGCCCAGTGGATTTGATCCCGCTCCTGGGTGGTGGACATGAAGTTCTCGCGGCGATCCTCGATCCACTTGACGGGGCGGTTGAGTTTCATCGCGGCCCAGGGCAGCAGCACCTCCTCGGGATAGAACATCATGATCTTGGGCCCGAACGCGCCGCCGATGAAGGGCGCAATCACCCGCACCTGGGATTCGGAAAGCCCCAGCATGGCAGCGATGCCGTTGCGAATGACAACGGGCGCCTGGGTGGTGTCCCATATCGTCAGACGCTGCATCTTGTCATCCCACCAGGCCACGATGCCCCGGTTCTCCATGGCCGCGGCAATGCCATGATCATAGTAGAACCGGCGTTTGATCACCACATCGGCCTTTTCTTTGGCCTCGGCGTAGTTGCCTTTCTGTTGGATGACATGCGC
>JALWDV010000261.1 GCA_027036755.1 Anaerolineae bacterium | reverse complement strand
CCCAGCGCCAGGAGCGCGTCGCCGCCATCGCCCAGGAGCTGAGCGAGCTCGAACAGCGGCTGGCGGGCGTGCGCGAGCAGTTGGCTGATTCCGACGAGCGTTATCACGCCCTCACCGAGAAGATATCCCCCGCGCAACGCAAGCTGGACGAGCTGGAAAATGGCTGGATCGAGCACGACGCCACGGGCGAGGCCCTGCGCCAGCGACTGCACCAGGAGGAGCGGCAGTTGAATCAGGCGCGGCTGGCCTTGCAGCGGGCCGAGGATCAGCTCAAATATCTCCGCAAGCAGATCGAGAATGATTTTGGCCTGGTTGCGTTCGAAGACGAGGATGGCGTGACTTCGCAAGAGCCGCTGCCCTTCGACCGCATCGTGACCACCCTGCCGCGGGTGACGGAGATCCCCAAAGAGATGAAGGAAGACATCCAGCGGCTAAAGAGCCTGCTGCGACGTCTGGGACCTGTCAATCCCGAGGCCCAGGCCGAGTATCGGGCCACAAAGGAGCGTTTCGAGTTCCTGACCCAGCAATCGCAAGATCTGGAGGAGGCCGCGGGCCAGTTGCAGCAGGTGATCACCGAGCTGGACGAGCTGATGGATATGGAATTCCGGCGCACCTTCAAGGCCGTGGCCAAAGCCTTCACCCACTACTTCACCCGGCTGTTCGGCGGCGGAACGGCCAAGCTGCTGCTCACCGACCCCAAGGACATCACGAACACCGGCGTGGAGATCATCGCCCGGCCGCCGGGCAAGCGCGCGGCCAATCTGACCATGCTTTCGGGCGGCGAGCGGGCGTTGACCGCGGCCTCGCTGATCTTCGCCATCATCAGCGTCAGCCCCACGCCCTTTGCGGTGCTGGATGAGATCGACGCGGCCCTGGACGAAGCGAACATCGAGCGGGTGAAGGCGGTGTTGACCGAGCTGGGCGAGAAGGCGCAGTTCATCGTCATCACCCACAGCCGGGCCACGCTTGAGATCGCCAACACCATCTACGGCGTGAGCATGGGCGCGGACAGCGTGTCGCAGGTGCTTTCCCTCAAGCTGGATGGCGACCGCCTGGCCAAGGCCGCGTAGACGGGCCAAGGGAAGGCGCGCCTGAAGAATCGAGAGAAACGCCACGCGCGCACGCGTCATTCTATGCGAAGTCAAATCATTAGGGTGCGTCCTAAATGAGTTAGGGCCAGCCGGGCGTTTTGGCCGAATGATGAATGTTCACAACCCGAATCGCTATAGTGGCGTTTGCCACGCCCGCCCGGCGATGAAGTCGCCGGGCTACAAAACAGCGCCGGATAAATCCGGCTAGCCCCGCAGGGGCGCTGTTTCTAGCCGGGGGACTTCATCCCCCGGCGCTGGCGGCGTTGCTGTTTCTTCAACCGAAATAGGACGCACCCAAAT
>JALWDV010000260.1 GCA_027036755.1 Anaerolineae bacterium | reverse complement strand
ACCCCGGCCCTCCCCCGCCAGTCGCTTCGCTCCTTTGCAGAGGAGGGAGCCGCTGGTTTGCAAAGTTTTTTGCAGACGGAGAGGTCTTCCCCCCCGCTTGCGGGGGGGAGCGAGGGGGGGGGCTGCCGCAGCAGAAGCCAAGCCACCGAAAACAGACAGACTACCTAAGCAGTTACGGTGCGATGCACGAGCGAAGTGCGTCGCACCTTTTATTTTTCCGTTGTCGCGGTCTGCACCCACACCGGCGAATGATCGCTGGCGTCTGAATCGACGACGCCCGCCGCGGCCGCCTTCAGGCCCCGGGCGAAGATGTAATCCATAATCACGCCGACGCCACCTTCCTGCACCGTGGCCCCCGCGTCTTCCGTCAACCAGGCAAACCCTGCGCCTGTCATCGTCTGCAACAGCACATCCCGCTCGATGGGAGTGACGGTGTTGAAATCGCCGCCTATCGCCACCAGGCGGGCCTCGTCGGGAACATCATCGAGCAGCGCTTGCATCTGAGCCATCCGTTGATTGGGAGACATGAGCGCAGTCTCGCTGTGAACGCAATACGCAAGGACGGGATCGCCGGGCGTCTGCACCCAGGCCCGCACCGCGATGCGAATCTGGCCATTGCGCGGACTTTTGTGCGGGAGAATGATCTTGGCGTCATCGCTCAGCGGCCAGGGACTGAGGATGGCCTCGCCAAAATCCCGGCCCGTGTTGGGATGCACCGAGGCCGGATAATACACGTAATTCAGCTTCAGCGCCCGAGCTATCGCCTCGACGCCCTTCACATCCATCTCCTGCAGCAAAACGATATCCGCGTGTTGCAACGCGGGCGAGGCGTCGAAGGTCTCGATGGCTCCGTCGATATCCCGGGCGTATTTGATATTCCAGGAGACGATTTTGAGAGAGCCGGAATAAGCCGGCGCAGCCCCTGCGTACGAGCCGGCATATCTCGGCCCGTCTGGAGTCAGATAATTGGGCGCGCCGACACAGGCCGTCTGCAGGGCCAAGAGCGCCGGAATCAGCGCCAGGAGCAGCATTCTGCGAACGCGCATCACACTCACCCAAAAACAAAAAGCCCGACGAAAAGACTCGCCGGGCTTTTTTGAACAGTTCGGGCGGAGTTAATCACGCACTATTTCTCGCCGGGCGTCTCGACGCCTAACGATCGCCTTCGGCGATCTCGAGCGTGCGCCGAATGATCTCGTCCTCTTCGTCGTCGTACCAGACTTTCTTTTTGCGCTTTTTCTCCTTGCGCTTGCCTTTCTTTTCCTGCGCCTTTAGCAGAGCCAGTTCGAAGGGAGAAATCACCTCCATTTCATCCTCTTCTTCCATCACATCGACATCATCAACAACGTCTTCCTCTTCCGACGCTTCAGGTTCGGGTTCGGGCAACAGATTTTTCATGGAAAGATCGATCTGCCCGCGACGACGGTTGACTTTCAGCACCTCGACCTGAACCTCCTGGCCTTCCTGCACCACGTCGCTGGGATGATTGACATAGCCGTGGGCCATTTCCTTGACATGAACCATGCCTTCATAGCCGATGCCGATATCCACAAATGCTCCGTAGTTGGTGACGCGAGTCACCGTGCCGGTCAGAACTTCGCCCACTTCGAGATCGCGAATGGTGCGGGTGCCGGGAGCGAGAAGCGTGAGGCTGATGCGATTGTGCTCTTTGTCGAGCGCCTTGATCCAGGCGGTGATCTCATCTCCCACGCTCAAGACGTCTTTGGGAGATTTCACCCGGCGCTGACTCATCTCAGAGACATGCACCAGAGCGTCGGTGCCCACGCCGATATCGACGAATGCGCCAAAATCGGTGAGGCGTTTGACCCGGCCCTGAACCTGCTGTCCGACGGCTAGCTTGCGCACGATGCGCTTTTTGGGCAAGACCTTGATCTTTGGGTCTTTGGGAGTGGCGTTTTTTTGCTTCGACACGTGATTAACTCCTTCGTGGTTTTCCTATATCAATCTTTGTCTATCGGAGACTTCGTTATCGCACAGAACAATTGCACGCGCAAAGTCCCGCAACAGGTTATTGGCAAGCACTAATCCTATAACTTTTACCCCGGTTCTGTCAAGCTTTGGAGGTTGCATGGCGCGTCATTTTCAGCTCTTGGCTCCTTCATCCGTCGGTGAATGCAAAAAATTGACGCCAAGAATTAGACGAAAGTGCATCTGATTACAACTTCGGACTCACGTTAAACACAAATTCGGGTGGAGGACGGAATTTGTCCCTCTCTGGCGCTGGTGTTATAATTCCGTGCTGATTTCTTTTGGAGGAAAATAACCCTTGGCTACATTTTTACTGATCGCCCAAATCATTCTCGGCATCGCCCTCACTGTTCTTATCGTCTTTCAGACGCAAAATAGCGGCGCGGGCAGCGTCTTCGGCAGCGACACCACGGTTTACCGCACCCGTCGCGGCCTTGAAAAGACGCTGTATCAGGCCACCATCGTACTCAGCATCATCTTCGTGCTGCTGACGATGGTGACAGTGCGCGTCATTGGCTAAATCCCTTCCCCTGGTTCAATCCCCTTGAGTCGTCATGTACGCTGGCAGGCGGCGTTGGCCTTTTTGGGCATCCTGCTGGTCATTGCCCTGCTCAGTTACGCAACCTACACCTACACCTCCCAAGAGGTCCCGGCCCGCGGGGGCGTCTTCATCGAAGGGGTCGCGGGCAATCCCCAATACATCAACCCGATCCTCTGTCAGTACAATGAAGTGGATCGGGATCTTTGCGCGCTAATTTTCAATGGTCTGCTGAAACTGGACGAAAAGGGCGATTGGCAGCCAGACCTGGCGGAAAGTTGGAAAGTGGGGCCCGATAGCGACGTTTTCACCTTCACCCTGCGCAGCGATATCCGCTGGCACGACGGATTGCGCATCACCGCGGACGACGTTCTGTTCACCGTGCAATTGATGCAGGACCCGGACCTGCCCGTTTTGCCCGATCTCGCCAACCTCTGGCGCTCGGTCATCGCGGCCAAAGAAGACGAACGCACCGTGGTCTTTCGTCTCTCGCAGCCTTACGCCCCCTTCCCCGATTACGTGACCCCGCGCTGGTTCGGCGTGCTGCCCAAGCATTATTGGGAGCGCTACGCGCCCGAGGATATCCCCCACGCCCAGCTCAACACCCAGCCCATCGGCAGCGGCCCCTTCAAACTGGTGGAGATCGACAGCCAGCACGCCCGGCTGGAGCCGGTGATCTCGCAATTCGACCAGCCGCCCTACCTGGATGCCCTGGAATTCCGCTTCTTCCCCGATTACCCCAGCATTCTGACAGCGGCCGAGGCGGGCGAGGTGCACGGCGTCAGCCGCATTCTGCCCGAATATCAGAAACAGGCCGAGGCGATTCCCGATCTCCAACTCTTCACCTCGCCCATGCCCGGCTACACCATGGCGCTCTTCAACTTCGGAGCGGCCAACGCGCCATTTCTGACCGAGCAGGCCGTGCGTCAGGCCCTGGCCTATGGTCTGGATCGGGACAAGCTGATGACCGAAGTCATCCCCGGCGTGGGGCTCGAAGCCGATAGCCCCATCCTGCCCGGAACCTGGGCCCACAACCCCGAAACGCCCAAATATCCCTACGATCCCGAGCGGGCCATGAAATTGCTGGATGACGCGGGTTGGGTGGATACGAACAACGACGGCGTGCGGGAAAAAGATGGACAGGAACTGGCCCTCACCATCCTCAGCGACGACGCCCCCCACTCCATCGCCATCAGCCAGACCATGGCCCAGGATTGGGCTCGCATTGGCGTGCGGGCCACGCCGCAGCCCGTCTCCTTCACCGGGCTGGTCACCGACTTTCTGGTTCCCCGCAACTTCGATGTGGCTTTGGTCTCGGTGGAGCTCATCGGCGATCCCGATCCCTACCCCCTGTGGCATTCCAGCCAGACAAGCCCCAAGGGGCAGAATTTCGGCGGCTGGGACAACCGCGAAGCGGACATCCTCATGGAGCAGGCCCGTCTGACCAGTGATCGGGATGAGCGGCGTCAGCTCTACTTCGAGTTCCAGCGCATCTTCGCCGAGGATCTGCCCGCCATCCTCCTCTACTATCCCCTTTACACCTACGGCGCTTCCACCGCGGTGCACGATATGGAAGTGGGGCGATTGAACGAACCCGCCGACCGGTTCAAGACCTTCGCCAAGTGGTACATCAACACCCGCAAGATCACCCGCACCGAGCGGCGCACCAGGTTATATCAGAAACAAACGCCATAAGCGGCGCGGCGGCCCGTCCCTCTCTCCCGGCGCTTTTCTCATGTCCGCCATCCCTTTCGTCGATCTCAAAGCCCAATACGAAGACCTGAGACCGGCCATCGACGCAGCCGTGGCCCGGGTGCTGGCTTCGGGCTGGTATGTGCTCGGGCCCGAAGTCGAGGCGTTCGAGCAAGCCTACGCCCGACGGACGGGCTGCGCCTTCGGCGTGGGAACAGGTTCGGGCACGGGCGCGCTGCAACTGGCTCTGCTGGCCGCAGGCGTCGGGCCCGGCGACGAGGTCATCACCGTCAGTCACACCGCGGTGGCCACCGTGGCCGCCATCCGCCTCACGGGCGCTCGGCCTGTTCTGGTGGATGTGGACGCAGATCGTTACACCCTGGCCCCCGCGCAGCTCCCCGCGGCCCTCACATCCCGCACAAAGGCCATCGTCCCGGTGCATCTCTATGGACAACCCGCGGACATGTCTCCCATCATGGATTTCGCCCGGGCCCACAACCTGACGGTCATCGAAGATTGCGCCCAGGCCGCGGGCGCCAGCTATGAGGGCGAGCCGGTGGGAAGCCTCGGTCATCTGGCCGCGCATAGCTTCTATCCCACCAAAAATCTGGGCGCGGCCGGCGATGGGGGGATGGTCACCACCAACGACGCGGCCCTGGCCGCGCGTCTGCGGGCCTTGCGCCAATATGGCTGGCGGCGGCGCTACATCAGCGACGAAACGGGCCTGAACAGCCGTCTGGACCCCATCCAGGCCGCGATCCTCGGCGTCAAACTGCCCCGGCTGGACGTCTGGAATCAGAAACGGCGCGCGTTGGCCCAGCGCTATCGCCAGGCCCTAACCGACACCGCCTGCGTCCTCCCCGCCCAATTCGCCGATAGCGAACACGTCTTCCACCTGTTCGTCATCCGCCATCCCCGACGCGACGCGCTGATGGCTTATCTCAAACAGCGGCGGATCGGCGCGCTCATTCACTATCCCGTCCCCGTGCACTTGCAGCCTGCGTATCGCGATCTGGGTTACGAGCCGGGCAGCCTGCCCGTCACCGAAGGCCTGGCGGGCGAAATCCTCTCCCTGCCCCTTTATCCCGAACTCCCGGCTGCGGCTGTCGAGCAGGTAGCGCAGGCGATCCGCGATTTCGAAGCGTCATCTTGAAGACGCACAGCCGTAAATGCCAATGTAATTGCCCCTAATCGTTCTTTTTTGCCACGAAGACACGAAGGATAACGAAGGCACGAAGTATTTTCTTTATTTTTCCCTTCGTGTCTTCGAAAAACTTCGAGCCTTCGTAGCTTTTCGAGGCTTAAAGTCAAGTACGTTAGCAGTTACAAAATTCCAGCAATGAACAAATCCTCCTCGAACCTTCCCCTCATCGCCGCGGGCCTGGGCGTCCTGGGCCTGACCACATTTCTGTGCTTCCTGGCAATCGGCGGTTTCGTCGTATGGCGCGCCGTCGAAACGCCCGTCTCGACAGAAGTGGAATTGACGGCCCCGACTCCCCCGCCGCAGGCCACTCCCGCCGCGCCCGCCCTCTCCCAACCCGACATCGAAACGGAGATCAACACCCGCGTCTACGAACTGGCCGCGCCCGGCGTGGTGGCGGTGCAGGTGCTGGATGAGGATTTGGTGGGGAAGCGGGAGGGCTCGGGGGATATCCACCCATACTTCCTGCGCACCGGCGAGGGCTCCGGCTTCGTCATCGATGAGGCGGGCCACATCGTCACCAACAATCACGTCATCGAAGACGCCAAAAGCGTGGTGGTGACCTTCCACGATGGCGTTCAGGCTCCCGCCGAGATCATCGGCAGCGATCAGAACACCGATCTGGCCGTACTCAAAGTCGATCCCCGGGGGCTGAACCTGCGCCCCCTGGCCTTCGGGAATATCGATGATCTCCAGGTGGGCGACCGGTTGCTGGTCATTGGCAATCCTTTTGGCAACGCCAACACTCTGACCACAGGCATCGTCTCGGCGCTGGGGCGTCTCATCGATCTGCCCGAGAGCGTGTATTCCCTGCCCGAGGTCATTCAGACCGACGCGGCCATCAATCCCGGCAACAGCGGCGGGCCCATGCTGAACGCCAGCGGCCAGGTGGTGGGCGTGGCGTTCATGTTGCAATCGGAGACGCGCAGCAATTCGGGCATTGGCTTTGGCATTCCCTCCTATTTTGCCGAGCGGGTGAGCAAGGCCATCATCGAAACTGGCGCGTTCCAGCATCCTTACGTGGGCATTCGCGGCGTCACCCTCTCGCCCTTTGCGGCCCGCGCCCTCAAGCTGGATGTGGACAGGGGCGTGCTGGTGCAAGAGACGCTATCCGACACGCCCGCCGAAAAGGCCGGACTGCGGGGCGGCGGGGAGGAAATCCTCATCGAGGGCGTTCCCTTCAAAATCGGGGGCGATGTGATCACAGCCATCGATGATCATCCCGTGCGCAATTTCGACGATCTGCTGGCTTATCTCGGGCGCTATGGCGCTCCGGGCGACACCGTCATCCTGACTGTCCATCGGGATGGCCAGACGCTGAAAATCCCCCTCACCCTGGGGGTGCGGCCATGATGGAGGAATACAACTTCTGCCCCCGTTGCGGCAAGCCCCTGAGCATCAAGCATCTGTTTGGAGCCGAGCGCCCTTATTGTCCCCATTGCGGCTACATCGTCTTTCGCGATCCCAAACTGGCGGTGGGCGCGCTCATCGTGGATGAGGACCGGGTGCTGCTGGTGCGCCGGGGCGTGATCCCGCGCAAGACCTTTTGGGCCATGCCCTCGGGTTTTGTCGAATATGACGAGCAGCCCCGCCCGGCCCTGGCCCGGGAGCTCCGCGAGGAGACGGGCCTGGAGGCCGAGATCGGGCGGGTGCTGGAGGTTTACCCCATCTCCGATCCCAACAAAAAGGGCGTCTTCCTCCTCTTCGAGGCCCGCGTCACCGGCGGCGACATGCAGGCGGGCGATGACGCCATGGATGTGCGCTGGTTTCCCATCGATGCAATTCCCTGGGACGAAGTGGCCTTCCCCCAACTGCGCGAAGCGCTCTCAATGGTCGAGCGAGCATTATGACGGAAAAAATCACCCTCACGCTGGCGGATAGCCCCGCGCGGGCCCCGCACACAACCTACGAAGTCGTCGATGATCAGGCGGTCATCATCAATCTGAACGCCGGAACCTATGTGACGCTGAACGAAACGGGCAGTTTTCTGTGGGATCGGCTGGATGGCGAGACCACGCTGGCCGACATCGCCCAGGCGCTGGCGGATGATTACGACGTCTCGCCCGAGATCACCCGGCCCGACGTGCTGGCCCTGGCGCAAGCGCTGTTGCAAGAGGGATTGATTACGACATGAAATTTTTGGAGCGTCCTCTCGGGTGCGTTCCAATTTGGGAACAAATTTTGCCGACCGTCCGTCGCCAAGCGTTGCCGAGTGGCGTCTGCCACATCCGCCCGGCGATGGCGGCGGACGCGAAGCGCCCTGGCTCAGACAGGATTACTTTGTCAACGTTCATCAGTCGGCCAGCGCGCTCCAATTTTGAAACGCACCCGTCCTCTCAATCGCGATTGCCAATCGTAAGAGCGTCCGCTAGAATAATCTTTGGCGGCTATAACAGGAGGCGACAAGAAAACGCCCGCCAAATCAACGCTGAGTTCTTATGCCACCCCACGTCAAGCGTCAAACGCTGGTTGACTGACAAAAGTCAGCTTGGCGTCTAAACCTACCGATTAAAATCAGGGCCAGGGGCGGCCCCCACCTTCTGTTCCTCCCCCGCTCCGAGACGGGCAGGGGAGGAGATAAGGACGTCTGATTAGATGGGTCGCTCGTCGGCCTGCGCCGACGCTTCCAGCGCCCCTTTTGACGAGGGAAACACCGTCCCCGCAGGGGGACGGGCGGCGGAACGCCCATGGAACTGAATTCATTCGGCGAGAGAGGCGGCGCAACGAGATTTGTCAGTCAATCAACGTCAAACGTCAGGCGGTTGCCAGTAGCTCAGCATCTTGCAATGAGCCATGACATCGTTACGGCAGAATGACGTTTGACGCTTGACGTTTCACGGCCTTGGCATGTCGCCCGGCCGCTGTTCCAGCTTGTGTGATCTGACATGCAAGCTGCATCACTGAAACTTTTGTCTCCCCCTTCCCCCACCCCCATGAAACGACAAATGAAAACGCGCATTCTCATCCTTGTCATCTTCCTGGCGACCGCGTTCGCCATGGCCTCCCCCCTGACGGCCCGAGCGGATGACGGGCCTGTCATCCACCCAGTGCAGCGCGGCGAAACCCTTGTCACCATCGCCAGACAATATGGCGTAACCGTGGCGGATTTGATGCGCATGAACAACCTGCGTTACGCCAATCGCATCTATGTGGGCCAACGCCTGATGGTGAAACCGGGGCGTTCTTCGCATGATGACGGCGTGTATGTGGTGCGCAAGGGTGACACGTTGCTGAAGATCGCACAGCGAAATGGCGTCAGCGTGGCCGCCATTCAGCAGGTCAATGGGCTGCGGGGCAGCATCATCTATGTGGGGCAGCGGTTGAAAATCCCGGCAAACAACGCATCGGCGGGCGGGGGACAGGCCGCGCCCATCGTGCATGTGGTGCGCCGCGGCGAGACTCTGGCGCAGATCGCACAGCGTTACGGCGTGCAGGCCTCGCAGATCGCCAAACTGAACGGCATCGAAGACGCCTCGCTGATCCGGGTGGGCCAGAAGCTTCTCATCTCGGGCGATCCCGGCGCGATCAAAAAACAGAAGCCTCGGGGCGAAAAGAAATTCGTGGTCGATATCTCGGAGCAGCGATGCTGGCGCTATGAAGGCGACAAGCTGCTGAACACCTGGCGCTGCTCCACCGGGCGCAACAATTCCACCAGGGCCGGGCGTTTTCGGGTGCAGAGCAAATTGCGCAAGGCCTACGGCTCCACCTGGAATATCTGGATGCCCTGGTGGCTGGGGATTTACTGGTCTGGCCCTGTGGAGAACGGCATTCATGGGCTGCCCTGGGATGCAAAGACCGGCGGGCGCACCTGGGCGGGCCTGGTGGGCACGCCCATCACCTATGGCTGCGTCATGCTGAACGACCAAAACGCCAAGACCTTGTGGCAATGGGCGGATATCGGCACGACTGTGATCATCAAGCGCTGACGCGTTTGCCCCTCCATCCGCGTCCCTCCCTCGATTTGACGCAAGATGGGGAAAGTGGTGTAGAATGAACACAAATTCATATTGATTTTCCGCCCGCACCATCCTGGGAGGTTGGCCATGCCCTTGTTCGATGAAGAACAACTCCAACGACTGCGCCAGACGCTGAAACGCTGGTCGGACACCACTTTGAAAAAGACTTTGGCGAAACGCCCGGAGCGGATGAAGAAATTTATGACCACTTCCTCCGTGCCCGTGAAACGTCTCTACACGCCGCTGGACATCGGGGAGATGGATTACGAGCGGGATTTGGGGATGCCCGGAGAGTTCCCTTACACCCGGGGCGTGCACAGCACCATGTATCGGGGCAGGCTGTGGACCATGCGCATGTTCGCCGGGTTCGGCACGGCTGAGGAGACCAATCAGCGATTCAAATACCTGCTAGAGCAGGGCCAGACGGGCCTTTCGGTGGCCTTCGACATGCCCACCCTCTACGGCTACGACACCGACGCGCCCGAGGCCATCGGCGAATTCGGCAAATGCGGCGTGGCCGTTTCCTCCCTGGCGGATATGGAAGTGCTGTTCGACGGCATTCCCATGGGCGATGTCAGCACCTCCATGACCATCAACTCGCCCGCGGCCATCATCTGGGCCATGTACATCGTGGCTGCGGAAAAGCAGGGTTATGATCGGCGCATCCTGCGGGGAACCATCCAGAACGACATCCTCAAGGAATTCATCGCCCAAAAGGAGTTCATCTTCCCGCCCGATCCCTCCATGCGCCTGGTCACCGACACCATCGAGTTCGGCGCCAATGAGCTGCCCAAGTGGAACACCATCAGCATCAGCGGTTATCACATCCGCGAAGCGGGCAGCACCGCGGTGCAGGAGCTGGCCTTCACCCTGGCCGATGGATTCGCGTATGTGGAGGCGGCCCTGGAGCGGGGACTGGACATCGACGATTTCGCGCCCCGGCTCTCCTTCTTCTTCAATGCGCACAACGATTTCTTCGAGGAGATCGCCAAATTCCGGGCGGCGAGGCGCATCTGGGCCCGGGCCATGAAGGAGAAGTACGGGGCCAAGAATCCCCGTTCGTGGATGTTGCGCACCCACGCCCAGACCGCGGGCGCCTCCCTCACCGCCCAACAGCCCGAGAACAACATTGTGCGGGTGACCATCCAGGCTCTGGCCGCGGTGCTGGGCGGCACCCAGAGCCTGCACACCAACAGCATGGACGAGGCCCTGGCTCTGCCCAGCGAGAAGGCGGTCACCATCGCGCTGCGCACCCAGCAGATCATCGCCCACGAATCCGGCGTTCCCAACACCATCGATCCCCTGGCTGGCTCCTTCTATCTCGAACAGCTCACCAATCAGATGGAGGCGGAGGCCAACGAGTACTTCCGCCAGATCGAGGCCCTGGGCGGCGTGGTGCGCGGCATCGAAAACGGCTTCTTTCAGCGGGAGATCGCCGAGGCCGCGTTCCGTTATCAGATGGAGATCGACACTCACCAGCGCGTGGTGGTGGGCGTCAATGAATATGTGGCCGAGGAGCCCGTCGAAATCCCCATCCTGGAGATGGACCCCGAGGGCTATGAGCGGCAGGTGGCCCGGCTGAACCGGGTGCGGGCCGAGCGAGATAACGCCGCGGTGCAAAAGGCCCTGCGCGAGCTGGAGGACGCGGCCCGGGGCGACGTCAATCTGATGCCGCCCATCATCGAGGCGGTCAAGGTCTACGCCACCCTGGGCGAGATCATGGGCGTCTTCCGCAAAGTCTTCGGCGAATACCACGAGCCGGTTTTCTTCTAACGATTTGCGGCTCAACGTAACTGCTCAGGTAGTCTGATTCGACCTTGAAAGTGCATTGCCACGAAGGCTGGAAGGAACGAAGACACGAAGAAAATCCTTATTTCTCACCCTTCGCGCCTTCGTGTCGTCGCGTCTTCGTGGTTTTTGGCCTTGCTACGTTAGTAGTTGCCATTTTTGACGCTTTTGCGCTGTTTCGAGTATAATATCGACCACGCCAACGACTTGTATCAAGGAACTGGGCTTCGCCTCAGTTCTTTTTTTGTCCGGCGGCGCCGCCGCGTGGATATCTGACGGGAAATTATCTTCTCCAAGGAAGCATGGAGTTTTGTCATGTCGAACAACGAAAATGAAAACGTCGTTTATCTCACTCCCGAGGGCCTGAAAAAGCTGAAGGAGGAATTGGATTGGCGCATCAATGTGCGTCGCCCCGAAATCGCCCGGCAGATCGAGGTCGCGCGCAAGGATGGCGATCTTTCTGAGAACGCGGGTTACGACGAGGCGAAGTATCAGGCGGGCATGAACGAAGGCCGCATCCTGGAGCTTCAGCACCGTCTCAAACACGCCGTCATCATCGAACAGAATGACGGCCCGGCCGAAATCGTGGAACTGGGACGCACTGTCACCATCATCGATAAGGAATTCGGCGATGAGGAAGTGTACACCATCGTCGGCTCGGCCGAAGCCTCGCCTGGCGATGGCAAAATCTCCAACGAATCGCCCATTGGCGGCGCTCTGATGGGCAAAAAAGTGGGAGACGTGGTCACCGTGAGCGCGCCCGGCGGCGAGGTCGTCTTCGAAATCGTCAACATCGCCTGATAACACCCTTCCAGGAAATTCCCCATGCCCAAAAATCCCACCGCCGCCCCCACCGAACAAGACCTGCTGGATCAGGAGCGGGTGCGCCGCGAGAAGCTGGCCCGCTTGCTGGAATCTGGCGTCAATCCCTATCCGCCCCGGGTGGAGCGCACCCACAGCGTCGCTCAGGCCCTGGCCCAATATCAAGCGGGCGAACTGGGCGAGGATGATGGTCTGGCCCTGGCCGGACGCCTCCTCTCCCGCCGCATCATGGGCAAGCTCTCCTTCGGCCATATCGAAGATGGCACGGGCAAGATCCAAATCATGGTGCGCCGCGACCTGCTGGGGACGGAGAAGTACAATCAGTTTTTCAAGAAGCTCGTCGACCTGGGCGACATCATCGGCGTGACGGGAACGATGACCGTGACCAAAACGGGGGAGACCACCTTGCTGGTCGAGGATGTCGTCCTGCTGGCCAAGGCTCTCAAGCCCATGCCCGACAAGTGGCACGGGCTCAAGGACCCCGAGCTGCGGCAGCGGCAGCGTTATCTCGATCTCATGGTCAATCCCGAGGTGCGAGCGCGATTTCGGGTGCGGGCGCAGATGCTGCGGGCCATCCGCGACTATCTGGACGGCCAGGGCTTTTTGGAGGTGGAAACGCCCATCCTTCAGCCCCTTTATGGCGGAGCCGCGGCCGAGCCTTTTGTCACGCATCACAACTATCTGCACCAGGATCTTTATCTGCGCATCAGTTTCGAGCTGTATCTCAAGCGGCTGCTGGTGGGCGGCTATGACAGGGTGTATGAGATCGGGCGGGATTTCCGCAACGAAGGCATCAGCCACAAGCATAATCCCGAATTCACCCAACTCGAGTTCTACGAAGCCTACACCGATTACAATGGCGTCATGGCCCGCACCGAGGAGATGATCGCTTATGTGGTGGAGCGGGTGACGGGCGGGCTCAAGGTAACCTGGCAGGGCCATGAGATCGACTTCACGCCTCCCTGGCCCCGCATCCCTCTGCGCCAGGCCATCCTCGACGCCTCGGGCATCGATTATGATCAATATCCCGACGCGGACAGCCTGCGGACTATCATGCGAGAAAAGGGCGTGGACGCGCCCGCAGACGCCAGCCGCGGCAAGCTCATCGACAAGCTGCTGAGCCTGTTCGTCGAGCCCAATCTCATCCAGCCCACCTTCCTCATCGATTACCCCGTCGATGTGTCGCCCCTGGCCAAACGCAAGCCCGGAACCAGGGACGTGGTGGAGCGCTTCGAGGGCTTTGTGGGCGGCATGGAGCTGTGCAACGCCTTCACCGAGCTCAACGATCCCATCGATCAGTTGGAGCGTTTTCTGGATCAGGGCCGGGCCCTGGAAGCGGGCGACAAGGAGGCCACGCCCGTGGATATGGACTACATCAACGCGCTCAGCTACGGGATGCCCCCGGCCGGCGGCTTTGGCATGGGCATCGACCGCTTCGCCATGCTCCTCACCGACCAGGAAAACATCCGCGAGGTCATCCTCTTCCCCCATCTGCGCCCTGAAAAGCGAGAGGGAGAGGGCGGCGAAGCGTAATCTCTGGCATGAAACGACTTGGGTGTGTCCAATTTCGGTTGGAAGCGTTTGCCACGTCCGCCCGGCGATGAAGTCGCCGGGCTACAAAACAGCGCCGGATAAATCCGGCTAGCCCCGAAGGGGCGCTGTTTCTAGCCGGGGGACT
>JALWDV010000259.1 GCA_027036755.1 Anaerolineae bacterium | reverse complement strand
GGCGAGGGGGGGCTGCCGCCGCAGAAGCCAGGCCAGCGAAAACAGACAGACTACCTTAGCAGTTACCGAGGATGACATCTTAACTCGCCGGATTGCGAATCAGGCTGGACGCAAGCGCAAGCAACCAACTATTTTTTTCTTTGCGGCTCTGCGTTCCTTCGGCCAGTTCCTTCACGCCGTTCAGGACAGGCTCAGGACATGCTTCGCGCGAGATTAGCTTTTTGGGTTCCGGCTTGTTCGGGGTAGGGCTTTCAAAAACCTCGCCCGATCTTGACAAGCCCGGCATTGGATGCTATAATGCCCATCGTTGAAGCACATTGACATGACCCGGACATCCGGTGATAAATGGAGCGCCGCCGCTGCCGGTCTCGAACCGGTAGAGGAACTTCCCGACTCCCCACCACCTCTCGGTGGTAAGGTTGCCTCATGAAACAGTAAGTGAGGGCGTTGTGCTGGCAACGGCATGACGACTACAACCGCAACAGAGAGCAATCCCGCCAGCGGCCTGCAAATGCAGGTGCGGGTAAGGGCTGAAAGGGTGGGGTAAGAGCCCACCAGCGGTTGCAGCAATGCAATCGGCTAGGCGAGCGTGCAACCGGGAGCAAGGCGAGTGGGCCAGGCCCGTTTGGGTTTGGTCTCGTCGCAGTGGCGACGGCGAGGTCGGGTAACGCCCGACAAGCCAGGAGCCACCACATCCGCAAGGGTGTGAGACAGATGGCGGCTTCGAACAGAATCGGGAGTACTCCCATTTATCCACCGGATGAGAAATCGTGCCGACGTGCGCCGACGTGGCGGAATTGGCAGACGCGACAGACTTAGGATCTGTTGACCGAAAGGTCGTGGAGGTTCGAGTCCTCTCGTCGGCACCATGTTCGCCCGGCGCGGGCCCGTGGCCTAGTGGGAAGGCGCCTCCTTTGCACGGAGGAGATCGTCGGTTCGAATCCGACCGGGTCCACCTCTTCGGGCGCCGCCCAGGCCATCCTCCATCATCGCTTCATCCTTTTGCGGGCGTAGTTCAGCGGTAGAACGTCTCCTTGCCAAGGAGAAGGTCGTGAGTTCGAATCTCATCGCCCGCTCTGTTCCGAGGGCTGCCCGTCAGCCCTCTCTTTTTGCCGAGGTAGCTCAGTTGGTAGAGCACGCGACTGAAAATTGCGGTGTCGGCAGTTCAAGTCTGCCCCTCGGCACCTCTTTGCCTTTTTTGGCGGGTCGTCTAATTGGCAGGACGGCGGACTTTGGATCCGCTAGTCGGGGTTCGAGTCCCTGCCCGCCAGCCATTAGACGCCGGGGTGAGCACGTCTCGCTCCGGCTTCTTTACATCCTGGACGACCTCATACATGGTGGCCATAGCTCAATAGGCAGAGCACCTGGTTGTGGCCCAGGAGGTTACGGGTTCAAGTCCCGTTGGCCACCCCTCTTTACGATCCAATGCGCCCCGCGATTCTTGCCGGGCGCATTTTGTTTTTCCGCCAGCGCCGCATCATCCGCGCATCGATGGGGGTGGGACTTATGAACGCCGAAGTTCTGGTGCTAAACGCCAGCTACGAGCCCCTGCACGTCGTCTCCACGCGTCGGGCAATTCTGCTGCTGCTCAAAGAAAAAGCCGAACTGGTGGAAGCCACGGATCAGTGCATCCGGGCCGCCTCGGCCGCATTTCCGCGGCCCCTGGTCATTCGATTGCGGCAATACATCAAATTGCCCCGCAATCTCTCCTTGCCCCTGACCCGCCGTCTGGTCTACGCCCGAGATCAATACACCTGCCAGTACTGCGGCGGCCATTTCGGCGCAGCCAATCTCACCCTGGATCACGTCACGCCCAAGAGCCGGGGCGGACAAAAGACCTGGGAGAATATCGTCACTGCGTGCAAGCGCTGCAATCAGCTCAAGGGCAATCGCACGCCCGACGAAGCGCACATGCGCCTGCGCCGCCCGCCCTACCGACCCCGCTATGTGGCCCTGGTGTGGCTGAAATCGCCAGAACGCCGCCCCTCCGCCTGGGAAAAATACATCACCGGGAAATACTGACCCAATTTGGAAATGCAGGTGCGGCGCACTTCGTTGCGCGTGCGCCGCACCTTTCATGCTCACTCGACGATTTTCAGATGCAGCTCTTCCAACTGGCGTTGGGAGATGGGACTGGGGCTGTTGAGCAGGAGATCGGTGGCCGACGCCGTCTTGGGGAAGGCGATGACCTCGCGAATGCTCTCCTCTCGGGCGAGAATGGCGACCAGGCGATCCAGGCCCAGTGCGATGCCGCCATGAGGCGGCGCGCCATAGCTGAACGCCTCCAGCAGATGCCCGAACTGCTCCCGGGCCTCCTCATCCGAGATGCCCAGCGCCCGGAACAACATGCTCTGGTGTTCCGCGTCGTGGATGCGGATGCTGCCGCCGCCGATCTCCATGCCATTGCAGACCACGTCGTAGGCATTGGCCAGCACCGCGCCCGGATCACTCTCCAGCAGGGGCCATTGCTCCGGCTTGGCGCTGGTGAAGGGATGATGCACCGCCACCCAGCGCTCCTCCTCCTCGCTCCACTCCAGCAGCGGGAAGTCCACAACCCAGCACAGGGCCAGCGTGTCGGGATCGGCCAGGCCCAGCTCGGCGGCCAGAACGGTGCGCAGATAACCCAGGCTCTCGGCCACCACTCCGGGCTTATCGGCCACTACCAGAATGAGATCGCCCTCGTTGGCCCCGGTCAGCCTGATGATGGCGTCCTTTTCCTCTTCGCTGAGGAATTTGGCGATGGAAGAGCGCAGACCGTCCCGCTCCGCCTTCAGCCACACAAGCCCTTTGGCGCCCCGCGACTTCACCACATCGGTCAGTTCGTCGATCTTCTTGCGGGAGAAGGAAGCCGCACCGGGTGCGCACAGAGCCTTGATCCGCCCGCCCGAGGCCGCGGTGTTGGCGAAGACGCCGAATTTGCTGCGCCGCACCGCGTCCGTCAAATCCACCAGCTCCATGCCATAGCGCAGGTCGGGGCGATCGATGCCAAAGCGCTCCATGGCCTCTTGATAGGTGAGCACGGGGAAGGGCCGCTGCTGAATTTTCATATCGCTGACGCTCTCGATGAGCTGGATCAGCATGGTTTCGATCAACGCCCGCACGTCGTCGCTTTCCACGAACGACATCTCAACATCGAGCTGGGTGAATTCGAGCTGACGGTCGGCGCGCAGGTCTTCATCCCGGAAACAGCGGGCGATCTGATAATAGCGTTCATAGCCCGCCACCATCAGCAACTGCTTCATCTGCTGGGGCGATTGGGGCAGAGCGTAGAATTTGCCGGAGTGCAGACGGCTGGGCACCACAAAGTCGCGGGCGCCTTCGGGCGTGCTCTTGAGCAAAATCGGAGTCTCGATATCCACGAAATCATTTTGATCCATGTAATTGCGGATGAACGTGGTGATTTTGTGGCGCAGCACCAGGTTCTTCTGCATCCGCTCGCGGCGCAAATCCAGATAGCGATACTTGAGCCGCACCTCGTCCCGCACGTCCGTCTCTTCATTGATGGCGAAGGGCGGGGTCTTGGCCGTGTTGAGGATGTTGAGCTCGCTGACCTCCACCTCGATTTCGCCCGTGGCCAGATTGGGGTTCACCAGGCCCGCGGGCCGGGCCCGCACCACGCCCCTCGCCTGAACGACGTACTCGGGCCGCACTTCCTCGGCCAGATTATGCGCGGCCTCAGACACATCTGCGCTGAACACCACCTGCACCAGGCCCGAGCGATCCCGCAGATCGAAGAAAATGAGTCCGCCGTGGTCGCGGCGGCGATGCACCCATCCCGCCAGGGTGACGGTCTTGCCGACATGCTCCTTGCGAAGCAATCCGCAATTGATCGATTTCATCATAATGGCGATAAGTCCTCCGTAAAAAGATGCACGTCGGGCCAAAGGCGGATGAAGTTCAGTTCGCATCCTTGCGCCCGGACGTGCGATATCTCGTAACTGCTAACGCACCCCGATTAACAAACCACAAAGGGCACAAAGGCGCTAAGAACACGAAGAGAAAAAATGTATAAATTCCCCTTTGTGCCTTTGTGTCTTAGTGTTCTTAGTGGTTTTTCGGGTGATGACCTTAGTAGTTACGATATCTCAATAAAATAAAAACCGCTGGCAGGCCCAAGCGCCCGCGCGGCATCAATCGTCCATTATAGTCTCAAACCCTCCAACAGGCAAAATAATCATGCAGCAATTTCAAATTTGGCCCTGCAACAAGCCCCCCTCCCGGCCTCCTCCCGCTTCGGCTGGCGCCTTGCAGGGGGAGGAGCCCTTCGCTTTGCTAATATGTGCAGCAGATGGGCATCTCCCTCCCCCGGACACGAGCGCAGCGAGTATCGGGGG
>JALWDV010000258.1 GCA_027036755.1 Anaerolineae bacterium | reverse complement strand
ATGACGCAGAAAAAGCCGATCTACGCAGATAAAACAGATAAAATCAGGATAATCTGCGAGAATCTGTGGGCATCAGATGTGTCTGCGTTCCATTTTCGTTGGTTATGTGGTGAGCAATCGCTCATGGCGACTGCTGGGAAAAGAGAAGGACTGAAAAACGAAAAATTGAAATTTTTGCATCCGGGCGTATTGAAACAGACCAGGACGACGTCTTTATGAATCAAGGAACACGTTGCACCGAACTTGACCAACCGGTTTCTCTCTCGCTTTTGGTTGCCCTCTCGCCCCTCGCCCTTCGCAACCCTTTCTCGCCGACGGCGGAAAATGCCGCTTCTCCCATCTCGCCAGCCTGGGATGCGTCCAACGACAACGACGTCTCCAGGTTCAGCGGCGTCCAATTAGCATTCGCTTCGCTTCCGCCCAAACATCTAACGCTCAAACGCATCTCTCCCCGGTGCGACGTGTAAACTTCCTATCAACGGCAATCTCGAAGAGAGGTTGCCGTTTTTTGGTATGGTTCATTCTCAGTCAAAGCCATCTATTGGTCAAAGAGATACTCATTTGATATTATCGGCATGGTTCATTCTCATTCAAACCCATCTTTACAATTTCTCCGTCAAACGTCATCCGTCAAACGTCAAAAAGAGCCTGTTTCGCCACGTTTTGACGTTTGACGCTTTACGTTTGACGTGCCTTGCCAGGCGTTGACCCTATTGAAATTGTAAAGCTGATGGAAGGACGATCTGAACCATGCCATATTATCTGAAGCGCAGGTCCGGGACACCATCCACCGCAGGCTGGCGGACGCCCGCCTCGACGGCCAGAGACCTTCCCCCGGCTTTGCGTGAGATCAGCTTCTTGGGTTCCTGCTTGTCCCGGGCAGGGCCAGAAAAACGTCTGGACGGATGGCGATATCGGGAAATTCTCGCAATATCTGCTTGTCCGTGGTGACAAGGACTGTCCCCTTTTCCTGCGCCAGGGCCACGAATTCACAACCATAAGCGGAACAGCGACTTCGCTCAACCAGGGAAAATACGTGGAGGGAGGCGACTTGAGATTCACGGCCTGCCATCAAATTCATCGCCTCTTCCATGATGCCCAAAACATCGATGAACGAAAGAATGCCGCGCCGCAAATAAGATGTCAGCACGTTTCTGAATTCACTCCGCCACAACAATGGCGCGCACCAATGAGGCTCTTTTGCCAACAGACGGGTAACCGTTTCTGTTTGGTCACCGTGGATGTACAGGTAGGCAATGATGTTCGTATCCACGACGATCATGGTCGGCCTTCATCTTTCATGCGACGCAGCATCTCATCGTTGAGCGGAAAGCCTGCGGTTTTTTCTCGGAACTGTTCTGCTCTTGCCAGAATCGCATCCACATCCACTGGCCTGGACGTTGTCGCATCTTCCAAAATCGTGATAATCTCGCTGTTCAGGCTGCGCCGATGCAATTTGGCCCGCATCTTCAGGGTCTCATACAGATCATCTGGTATTTTTTTCAATGTAATCGTTGGCATGACAACCTCCAAAGTGGTTCCATTTTGAAACCATTTCATCACGCGCCACTCATTTGTCAAGCTCATGGATATGACCCAACACATCAACCCCAACCCCGACCCCGTCCTTCTGCCCGAACGCGCCAGCGAGCTGGCCGCCCTGGCCGGTCTGCCGGTTTATCCCGAATCGGTCATTTCGGCCCATGACATGATCTTCGCCCTGGCCAAAGAGGGCGTCGAGAAGCGCCTGATCACGCTGGGGCGTACGCTGCCGTCCGGTGTTTCGGGCGAAGCCCGAACGCTGGATGATGGCCTGACGCTGCTCATCGCCCCCACCGATGCAACCAACGCCGCGGCCTTGCGGGCGTTGCTGCCGCATCTGCGCCCGCGGCGGCTGGGCCTGGCTGCCAGCGCGGGCATGGGCGATCGTCTGGGCCTGGCCACGCCCGGACATCTGCGCGCGGCCCAGGGCGCGGGCATTGCGCCCATCGTGGCCCAACAATCGATGCGAGAAAACGCGCGCACAGACCGCACGCCCCAACAGGTCATCGATGACGCCATGTGGGGCGTGTTGCAAGAGGGCTGGCTGGAGGGCTACGGCGCGGACGCGGATCATCTGAAAACGCCCGCGGATATCGATTTGTGCGTGGCCGCGGGCTACACCTTCTTCACCATCGATCCGGGCGACCATGTGAACAACGCCGCGCACACAGCGCCTCTGGAAGCGCTGGTCGGCCGCATCGACGATGAATTCCCCTGGGAGGCGCTGGAAATCTCCCATGGCCAGCTCCATGACCTTTATCTGAACAAAACCTTCACGGTGGAAGGCTACGAAATCAGCTTTCCGCCCGAAACCCTGGTGCGGGCGGCCATGAAGTACGGCAAGGCCATCGCCCACACGGTGCGCATGTATCGCCACCTGGCCTCGCTCACCGATGATTTCGAGCTGGAGGTTTCGGTGGATGAGACCGAGACCGTCACCTCGCCGGCGGAGCATTTCTTCATCGCCAGCATGATGCAGCGGCTGGGCGTGCAATGGGTGAGTCTGGCGCCTCGCTATGTGGGCGAATTCGAGAAAGGCGTGGATTACATCGGCGATGTGGAGGCGTTGGAGGCCAGCCTGGCCCAACACGCGGCCATCGCCCGCCATTTCGGGCCTTACAAGCTCAGCATCCACTCCGGCTCCGACAAATTCAGCATCTATCCCGCGTTCGCCCGCCAGACCAGGGGCCTGGTGCACCTGAAGACGGCCGGAACCAGCTATCTGGAGGCGCTGCGGGTCATCGCCCGGGTGAATCCGGGCCTGTTTCGGGAAATCCTGGCCCTGGCCATGGAGCATTACCCCACCGATCGGGCCACCTATCACGTCTCGGGCGAGCTGAGCAACGTGCCTGAGCCGGCCCATACACCCGACGCCCGGCTGGAGGACTATCTCAACCAGTTCGACGCCCGCCAGGCGCTGCATGTCACCTATGGCTCGGTCCTGGACGCGTACGGCGAGGCCATCATCCACACCCTGAAGGAAAACGACGAAGCCTACTACAACGCGTTGGAAATCCACTTCCGCAAGCATTTGCAGCCCTTCGCCCAGCGCACAGGATGAGCGACAGCCACACCATCGCTATCGGACAGGGACGTCGGGTCTTGCTCATGGACTCGATCTCCTACATCACCGAAGACGCCCGGGGCCAGATCGTGGTCTCGGGCTCGCACGGCGGCAGCGCAGCCGCGCGTTACGCCGCGCCCATCAAGCCGCGTCTGGTGGTCTTCAACGATGCGGGCGTGGGCAAGGATGAGGCGGGCATAGCAGGATTGAGCATTTTGCAGGAAGCGGGCGTGGCCGCGGTGGCCGTGCATCACACATCGGCCCGCATTGGCGAGGCGGAAGACGCCTGGAACTCGGGAATTATCTCCCATGTCAATGCACTGGCGGCGTCCATGGGCTTGCAGCCAGCGATGAAATTGAAAGAAGCCATCATCCGTAACTACTAACGTACCTGACTTTAAGTCACCAAAAGCCACGAAGGCTCGAAGTTCTTCGAAGACACGAAGGAAAAATAAAGAAAAATACTTCGTGCCTTCGCCTTTCTTCGTGTCTTCGTGGCAAAAATTGGTGGATACACCTTAGTAGTTACCATCATCCACAATTCCCGCATTTCAACCGCATAAAAAGAAAACGCATCATGCCCAGGAAAAAACGACGGCGCTCCTACTCGAAACGCCGCACGCAAACCGCCCCACGCATCGAAGCCCCAGAAGAGATCGACGAGGGAGGAAAAAGAGTCGGGAAGGCGATACGCGATGTCGTCGACACCCAGCTCAGAGAAAACAATCCGCCCGAGACAAGGGAGACCTATGAGCGCTTGCGCGCCGAGGGATATTCGGACGAAGAGGCGCGCGAACTCATCGGCGCCATCGTAACCATCGAAATCTATGAAGTGATGAAATACCAGCGCCCATTCGATCGGGAGAAATTTGCATCGCGGCTACGCGATCTGCCCCAACTGCCCCCGGATTAGGCGTCTTCCCGATGGAATCCTTGCTCGCCGGGCGAAAAAATGTCTCACGCAGAGCCGCAAAGGAAGAAAGAGGCAAAGAAAGACTTAGTAACCGTCTAAAAATCAATTGGGTGCGTCCCAAATGAGTTGGAAAGTTAAAATAATCCATTCATTAACGGGGCGCTTCGCGCCCGCCGCCAGCGCCGGGGGATGAAGTCCTCCGGCTAGAAACAGCGCCCCTGCGGGGCTAGCCGGATTTATCCGGCGCTGTTTTGTAGCCCGGCGACTTCATCGCCGGGCGGACGTGGCAAACGCTTCAACCGAAAAAGGACGCACCCAA
>JALWDV010000257.1 GCA_027036755.1 Anaerolineae bacterium | reverse complement strand
TCTGTAAATAGAAAACCAATCTTTTATATTTATACGAAGTGTTGTGAAACAGGCTTGAGCTATTGTCCTATTTTATTATCGTTAAACCGTAAAAATGTGATATCGTTCAGATATGGCTTCATTCCCGGCAAATAGTGAGATTTTAATCTACTGAATATATTACAGAAATAAATTCATAATTATTGTATAAAGGTAATATAACATTAATTTCTAGTGTTCTACGCCCCACTGGCCGATTATCTGAAGTATGTTATATCCCATTTTACTCAAAACATGAGTCAGCTCTCAATCTTATTCGATAAAAGGAGAAAACAACAACATATCAGTCTGTCTATTGCACAATCTGCATAATGAGGTCAGCGGTGTTGCAGCAGGTGTTGTACAGTTGGCTTCTTGTTTTGTGATATACAATTGTTTATGACACATTGCCCAGTCCTCGTCTATTGCTTCATATTTTTTTCATATTTCTTTATTGTTGTTATACATTATAACGCAGAAGTGCCCTAAATATAGAAAATTAAAATTACTCAGATTGAAAATGATGCGCATCGAGGTATGATAACGGGTGTGAATTTAATAAATATTCCAATTACACATAAATGACGGCACAAGGTAGAAAGTGAATAAAATACCTCTGATTGTTGCTGTTGTTTATATACATGTAAAACGAGACAAAACATAATACAACAACTAGAATTTGCTTAAATGTACGTTTCCTCTACAAGAGAATTGTTGTTGTTGTTGTTGTTGTTTGTGCTGTAGCCGCCTTCGTTGTTATTCCATTTATATCGCATCCGTTGAAGCCTAGTCAAACGTGATTTAGAGATCCCAGAAAAATAAATGTCAGAAAGGTTCACTAACATACATAATTCTAGAAGGTTCGAGAAATAGAGCGATTTAGGACGCCAACAACCAATTATACAAAGATTTAATTAATTTGGTTTCCTGCATCTTAATGTTCTGCCACTGGGTATGCAGTCAAGGAGTTCACTGACCCAAATATGCCGATAAGCTTCATATCATCGATTGATGTGCTGAGACGCTTGGCGCATAAACGTTCAAGGTATCAAACAGATTAGTAACTTGTCCAGCAGTAAATATATAAATGTTTACATGTTTCTGCATCCTCACAATATCCTAGAGCTTCTCGGTGTACTAACGAACCAGAGCTCACATGCATCACAGTAATATTTGACGGAAAACAAAGATTAAAGAATGATGTGTCTCTGATACAAAGTTCACATCAATAAAATAAAACATAACACCGACTTTATGATGACAAATCGTCCCATTTTATTGACCGAAATAGACATTAGTTGTTTAAAGCTGCGTATTAACCATTTGTCGCAATTGAAGGTTTTCTGTAGTGTCCAACGAAGATTAGACCTAAGTT
>JALWDV010000256.1 GCA_027036755.1 Anaerolineae bacterium | reverse complement strand
GAAGAGAGGGATTTCAGAGCCAGAATATCATCCTCAGTGATGAAGTCGTAACCGCGTTCATCATCTCCGATCAATTCCAGATCCAGTGCATATTCATTGATTTTGGGACTCATCGTTCTTACTCCTGTTGAAAATTGGGACTATGGGCACGGATGGACGATCTGAACCATGCCGGATTATGCAATGCAACAATTTGCTATGCTCTGTTACTTTTTTACCATCCATCTCTAAGAACGCCATTAGAATTTGGCAAGCAAAGGATTAGAATCTCATTAATGACGCACCTTCTCCCGCCCATGAGCGCAAAGGCCCTCTTTCCCGCCGGAAAGAAGGCCTTGCAAAAATCAAGAAAGAGCCATTAGACCCTGGGGGTCAACATGTTGCTCAACTGACGAATCAACGTGATCGCCGCCCCAGAGACGGCAATCCATTCTCGAAAGCCCGCCTGCATGATGACGTTATCCTCGCCGTACGCTTCCGCCAATTGCAATTGCTCTTTTTTACTTTCGGCCAGAACCACGCCGATGCCGAGACCAAGCAAGGCGCCCACGACCGTAGCGCCAAGAATGAGTTTGGATTGGGCTTTGTTCATCTTCATTATCTCCGGGTGCGTTGTTTGGGAATTTCAGCAACAGCGCCCAGGGCGCGAGACGTGCGGGTAAGCGTCGCCTCGGTCTTCACCACCGGACGCACGATTTTCTTGCTGTACTGCTGGGTGATGTCTCTCATCAATCTGGCGTAACGCCTGCCCTCGGGAAAACCTGTCAGACCAAGCCAGGCGGTGGCGATGCGAAAGCCTTTCCACAAATAATAAAAAATCAGGCCGTAGATCAGCCCGATAAGCATGGCTTCCACTGCCAGCAAAATGATAGAGAGGTCGCGCCAATCGCCAAGAGTCATGGTGTTTTCCTGAAAAAAGAATGAGCATTCAGTTTGGTTAGCTGATTATCTGATTGTAGCAGAGATGCGATGTAAGGCCAAGATATGAAAAACAAGGTAACTGCTAACGTACTTGACTTTAAGCCGCCAGAAGCCACGAAGGCTCGAAGTTTTTCGAAGACACGAAGGAAAAATAAAGAAAAATACTTCGCGCCTTCGCCTTTCTTCGTGTCTTCGTAGCAAAAAGTGGTGGCTACACCTTAGCAGCTTGACAATGTCACATTACGTCATTCAGCAATTTCAAATGGGTGTGTCCCAAATGAGTTGGAAAGTTAGAATAATCTATTCATTAACGGGGCGCTTCGCGCCCGCGGCCAGCGCCGGGGAATGAAGTCCCCCGGCTAGAAACAGCGCCCCTGCGGGGCTAGCCGGATTTATCCGGCGCTGTTTTGTAGCCCGGCGACTTCATCGCCGGGCGGACGTGGCAAACGCTTCCAACCGAAATGGGACGCAC
>JALWDV010000255.1 GCA_027036755.1 Anaerolineae bacterium | reverse complement strand
TTGTTTGTATAGTGGTCTGTATAGCGGCTGTCATGGTGGCCTCCTTGCGAGTGAATTGATCCTTTTCTTGCAATGATGCCCTATTCAGCCGCTTTTGTCACGCCGCCAGTTAGCGGAAACTAGAGTTCCCTCAGAGTGACACAAATCTCGAAACCTATCTGAAATACCGGGGTTTGAGATGACAACGCCAACTGGATTCCTGCCGAAGGCAATCGATAAGATTGTCGTGCCGCCGATAAAATCGCAGGGCATCAAGACGAAACTCGTCCCGTTCATAGCCTCGAACATTGCATGGCGTGGCGCCGGGCGTTGGATCGAGCCTTTTTTGGGCTCTGGAGTTGTCTTGTTCAACATTCAGCCCCAGCGCGCCATTGCGGCTGACATCAATCCGCACATCATTGCTTTTTATCAGGCGTTGTACAATTGTGATTTTTCGGCGGAGGATGTTCGTTCCTTTCTGACCGAAGAAGGCGAGAGGCTCCTGGAATCTGGCGGGGCGTATTATTACGAGGTTCGTAAACGATTCAACGCCGAACACAATCCCCTTGATTTTCTATTTTTGAATCGAGCCGGGTTCAATGGGTTGATTCGCTTCAATCGTAAGGGTGAGTTCAATGTGCCGTTTTGCCGGAAGCCGGAGCGGTTTCGCCAAAGCTACGTGACCAAGATAACCAACCAGGTGGCCCGGGTGCAGAAGATAATGCGCGGCAAGGATTGGGAGTTTGTCGTTGCTGATTGGCGAGATGTATTGAAGTCGGTTGGGCCTGATGACTTTCTTTATCTGGACCCGCCTTACATCGGGCGTCATACCGACTATTTTTCTCGTTGGGATGAGGACGAAGCTGAAGCGCTGGCCTCGGTTGTGCAATCTCTTGCTTGCGGATATGCGCTTTCGATGTGGAAGGAAAACAAATATCGGGTGAATGAACATCTGTCTCTGTGGCATGGCGTTGAGGAACGGACTTTTCTGCACTATTACCACATCGGCTCGACCGAGGATTTACGGAATGCAATGGTGGAGGCGCTTCTCATCAAGCGGGGATATGCGGTTGAGCCCGCGCTGATTCCAACTCCCGAGCGTCAATTGTCCCTGGAATTCATCTGATAAGTCATCATGCGCGCCATCTACGTCGATAAAAACATCCCACGCATGTTGGGCGTCAAGGCGCTGAAGCGCGTCTGGCCCGATGTGGCGTACTCGCGCCTTTCTTCCGCCCGCTTCGCGGATGTGGGCGAGCCCGAGCTGCCGGGCCCGCGCTGGGTGCGGGTGCAGAATCTGCTGTGCGGCATCTGCGGCAGCGATCTCTCGCTGTTGCAGGTGGAGGCCACGCCCGACATCGCGCCCGCGGCCCTGCCCGGCAATCAGCGCTTTTACCTGGGGCATGAGGTGGTCAGCGTGGTGACGGAGGCGGGACCGGGCGTCAGTCGTTTTCGGGTGGGCGACCGGGTGGTGATGGACACCCGCTTCCAGGGCGCGCACTGCCTCAGCCAGGAGATCGATCCCCCATGCCGGCATTGCCAGGAGGGGAATTTCATGCTCTGCGAGAACGCCTCGGCCAATGTGGGCCCGCGCGGGGTGGGCGGCGGCTGGGGCGATGGCTACACCGCCCACGAGACCGAGGTTTATCCCGTTCCTGACGACATCAGCGACGAGCAGGCGATGATGATCGAGCCGCTTTCGGTGGGAGTGCGCGCGGCGCTGCGTCGATTGCCCCAGCCCGGTCAGCGGGCGCTGGTGCTGGGCGCGGGCGTCATTGGTCTGACGGTGGTGCAAGCGGTGCGGGCGCTTTCGCCCCAGGCCCACATCTCGGTCATCGCCCGCTACCCCCATCAGGCGGCCATGGCCCGGCGACTGGGCGCGGATGTAATCATCGGGCGGGAGGACGACCCCTACGAGGTGACCGCCGAGATCACCGGCGCGAAGCTCTACACAGGCATGTTCGGCAATCGCATGTTGCTGGGCGGCTTCGATGTGGTGTATGACTGCGTGGGCTCTGCCCAGACGACCACCGACAGCCTGCGTTGGGCCCGGGCCGGGGGCGCGGTGGTGATGGTGGGCATCAAGTTCGCACCCCTCAAAGTGGATCTGACGCCGGTGTGGTATCAGGAAGTGGACCTGGCGGGGGTTTACGCGCATGGCTCCGAGCTGTGGCGGGGCCAGCGCCGCCACACCTACGACATCGTCATCGAACTGCTGCGAGGGGGCGGGCTGCAGGCGGAGGCCCTCATCACCCACCGCTTCCCCCTGGAACAATGGCGGGAGGCCATCCGCACGTCTCAGGACAAAGGCTCGGGCGCAATCAAGGTGGCGTTCGATTACCGCGACCAGACCGGGGGTTGATCTCTCGCGAAGCTGTAAGGGGGATGCGGTCAGCCGCCGAAGCGGACGAAATGCAGGCCCGGATCGGGCGGCGCGTCGCCCTTGACCATGGTCGCCATGGATTCTGCAAAGAAGCGAAAGCCGCTAGGGAGCAGGATGGCGCTGGCGAAGTCGCTGGCGAGGTTCACCGATAATCCGAAGATGGTGCGGTTATGGGAGATTGCCCACAGTTTCAGATGCTCCAGCACCCACAGCTTGTCGCCGACGCTCATGCCCGGATGAAGCAGCAGCAGTTTGCCTTCGGCCCAGTGGGCGTTGGGAAAGAAGTAGCTGGTGGCCAGGGCTTCCAGACGTCCGTTTCGCCACAACAGCAGGGTTTCGGCGAAGGATTGCCGGTGCGCCCAGATCACCCACTGGCTGTAATCCAGGCCCATGCTGATTTTCTGGCACAGCGCCCGGATGGCGTTCTGGGCCCGATCTTGCTCTTGCGGCGAGAGCGAAGCGTAGAGATGGGCGTAAAAAGGCGAGGCGCCCGGGGCGATGGCCGGGCCTTCGACGCCGCGGTAGGCGTACACCGAGAGCCCGGTCAGTCGGTATCCCTGCCGCTGATAAAAGGCCAGGTTTTTGATGGCGGTGGGCCAGGTCATCAGAGCGATGGCGCCGACGCCCCGGCTCGTGAGATACGTTTCCGCGTCCTCGACCGCCTGACGACCGTATCCCCGCCCCTGAAATTGGGGATGCACGGCCAGGGTGTGAAACCAGCCCATGCTGCCATAGCTGCGACAGACGTTGAAGGTGACGATCCGATCTCCCCACAGGCCCACCCGCACGCCTTCCGCTTCTCGCTCGACATAACTTTCTATTTTGGCCTCATCATAGTGTCGCCAGCGGCCCCGAGGGGAGTCGCCGTAGATTTCTCGCACCTGGGGCGCATAGGCGGCGTCCACCAGGCGACTGGCTTCGGCGATCTCGTCTTGCTGGATGGGGCGAAAGGTGAGGCGCATGGTCGCTTTGTGGATCACCGGTTATTGCGCCGCGGCGGAGAGGGCGCGAAGCGCCTGGGGCAGGGTGAAGCGTCCGGTGTAGAGGGCCTGGCCCACGATGACGCCTTCGACGCCGTCGGCCTGGCGCGCAGCCAGCGCCCGGATGTCATCCAGGCTGCCCACGCCGCCCGAGGCGATGACCCGCAGCCCGCTGGCCCGGGCCAGTTCGACGCTGGCGGCCACGTTGACGCCCGTCAGCATCCCGTCCCGGCTGATGTCGGTGTAGACCGTGCGCAAGACGCCCGCCTCCCGCATGGCCCGGGCGAGATCGATGGCCCGCATATCGCTGGTGGCGAGCCAGCCGTGGGTGGCCACCATGCCATCCCGGGCGTCGATGCCCGCGACGATGCGCTCGGGCCCGAAGCGGGCCAGGGCCTGCCGCACCATGTCGGGATTTTTCACCGCGACTGTGCCCAGCACGACGCGCGTTGCGCCCAGCCCCAGCGCCAGTTCGATATCCGCCAGCGTGCGGATGCCGCCGCCGAACTGGATGGGCAGGTCTGTGGCGGCCCGGATTTCGCGTAGCCGCTGGAGGTTGATGGGCAGATCCGCAGCGTCCGGGCCGGGCGCATCGCCGAACGCGCCATCCAGGTTGACCACGTGCAGCCAGGTTGCACCCTGGTCGCTCCAGTGGCGGGCCATGGCCGCGGGGTCATCGCCGAAGACGGTCTCGGCGTTGGGATCGCCCTGGCGCAAGCGCACGCAGCGCCCGCGGCGCAGGTCGATGGCGGGGTAAAGGGTGAACATAGGGTGAATCTTTGCTCGCTGGGCGAAAAAATGTATCACGCAAAGGCGCGGCAATAATTTCAAATTTTGTCTGGCTGCAAGCCCCCTCCCGGCCTCTCCCCGCTTCGGCTAGCGCCTTGCAGGGGGAGGAGCCCATCGCTTTGCCAATTTGTGAAGCAAATGAGCATCTCCCACCCCCGAACACGAGCGCAGCGAGTATCGGGGGAGGGTCGGGGTGGGAGATGCTCATTTGC
>JALWDV010000254.1 GCA_027036755.1 Anaerolineae bacterium | reverse complement strand
CTAGTACAGCCCGGCGGAAATCCTTCCGCAGTTTCGCCGCATCGGATGGTAAGTGATTTGCCAGCAAAGTGATAATATGACATAATCTCGATCTACGTAAAAACTCATAAAGAAAGGAATCAACATGCGTGGTCCGAAACCACCCGAGGTCAAGCTGACCCCGACCGTCAAAAACATTCTGAAAGATATTGTTCATTGCTATACAAACCCCTATTGGCTGGTTCTGCGCGCCAAGATCGTCCTCTATGCCGCCAAGGGGGCCAACAACACGGACATCGCCCGTCGGCTCGACACGACGCGGGATACCACTGCTAAGTGGCGCAAACGATGGATCGCAGCCCAACCCACGTTGGCGGTTGAAGGGCTCAGCGAATCGGAGCTTGTGGACCGGGTCAAAGCGGCGCTGGCGGATGCTCCGCGACCAGGTGCGCCCGACACCTTTACTCCGGAGCAACTTGTCCAGGTTGTGGCTGTAGCTTGTGAGGACCCGCGCGAGTCAGGCCGCGAGATCAGCCATTGGACACGGCGTGAGTTGGCCGATGAACTGGTCCACAGGGAGGTCGTAGAGACCATTTCTCCTCGGCACGTGGGGCGGATTTTGGACGAGGTCGACCTGAAGCCCCATTTGAGCCGCTATTGGCTCAATCACGACCGCGAGCGAGACCCAGAGACCTTTGACGCAGAGGTCAAGACCATTTGCGACCTGTACCTGGCAGCACCGACTCTGCACGAACAGGGCACTCACCTGGTCAGTATGGACGAAAAAACGGGTATCCAGGCCCTGGAACGAAAGCACCCGACACGTCCTCTCAAACCCGGCCAGGTGGAATTGCGCGAGTTCGAGTACAAGCGGCATGGAACCTTGACTCTGATGGCGAATATGGAAGTAGCGACCGGTCGGCTGATCGCTCCCTCCTTGGGGGCTACGCGGACGGAGGAGGACACCGTGGCCCACATCCGGCAAACGATTGACACCGATCCAGAGGCCGAGTGGGTCTTTATCGTTGACCAACTCAACACCCACCAGTCGGAAGGGTTAGTGCGCCTGGTTGCTAAGCGATGTCAGATCGACGCGGACTTGGGTGTCAAAGGGAAATCAGGCATCCTGAAGTCTATGGCCACGCGCAAAGCGTTTCTGGAAGATGAGAGCCATCGTATCCGATTTGTGTATACGCCGAAACATACCTCCTGGTTGAATCAGATCGAGATTTGGTTTAGCATCTTGGTCCGCAAGTTGCTGAAGCGAGGTAGCTTTCATTCTGTAGATGACCTGCGGCAGCGCATCTTGAAGTTCATCGACTACTTCAACCGCACGATGGCCAAACCATTCAAATGGACTTACACCGGTCGACCATTGAGGGCCTAAAGTGCCGAAGGATTTAGGCCGCGGTGTACTAG
>JALWDV010000253.1 GCA_027036755.1 Anaerolineae bacterium | reverse complement strand
GTTCGTACTTAAATATAACACAAGCACTTTGCGTTAATCAGTCTCGCGCCAATAATTCTGGTAGTGTTTATAAACAACCGCAAACTAGCTCTTTTCAAAATTATCAACTCATCGTAACACCTCTTAAAAAATTAAATCCCCGGAAATTCGGTTACCATATTTCATATCGTTATACAAAGAGTATGCCAAAGGTTGTCAGTTTGTGCAATATTAAGTATCTAAACTTCAGTCAAACCCGGTCCTACCTCCACCACCTGGCACTACAGACAACCACTGAGAAACAGTAAATTGTTAAATCCGTCTTTCTAAACAAAGTTCTTGTTGGATGTCGCGCTTAATAATTCTTTAAATGATCGCATTACATTTTAAAGGCAACTGCAAGTTCAACAAGTGACGGCGTATTTATCACGAAATAGCACAAAACATTAGCTTTAGAACAGTAAAGGGAAGGCGTTTGCTCACATTAAAAACGTGATATTGATAACGAAGATGTCAACAAACGGATTAAAGGTGTCACGTTTGTATTAATGGACGATATAAATACGACCCGTTATAAAATGGCACAAAACCTTATTGTCATTATTGGCTAGCATCCAAGGTTTAACGTGTGGACATGTTTATGTGTGAATGTGTTTGCCTATACACACACACACACACACACACACACATATATATATATATATATACAGACATACATATATACCCCGGAAAACAGCCAGTCAACGTGCGTACGATAACGCTGAGATAAACCTGCTAGTTGTACCGTTACCTAGGTAACAGTAAGATATTTGCTAGCGTGGCGTCACTCTGTCTGCATTCTGTACTCATCAGGTCGTAACTACACAGACCAAAACATATTGGTTTTGTGTTGATCGATAAACGCTTCTATTGAAAAATACACACAGCGTTTCTCAGAGTGTACCGTGGCCCTACTTTCCGGAAAATAGCTAGATCCGGAAAAATGCGCGTAATCACAGGTAAGCTCAAATAGTCAGACGTCCCGGACCACAGACGTGTCGTGATAAGTAAGTATACGATAATTACTGCTTTATCGTGTGTCACTGCGCCGGAAAATAATTAAGCTAAGATATAGTTAGTGCAGATTACAGCAAAAATACGAAAGAGTTTTGGAACTGGAGTAATTTCGGTTCGTTGTAATGTCTGATGGTATACTTAACGTGCTTATTTAAAATAACTTGAAACTGTATTTTATCTTTAAACTAATGCATATATAGTGCGTACCATCCAATATATACACCATGCCTAGACATAATACGGTCAGTTTGTCCGAATGAGTTTCAGACAAATAATTCTCGTGATGCTTGAAATCAGACGAAAACTAGCCATTTTGTGATAGTTACGGAATACTACAAATTAATATTTACTTACTGACACTCAATATAA
>JALWDV010000252.1 GCA_027036755.1 Anaerolineae bacterium | reverse complement strand
ATCGTCACCAACCTCAACGGCGATGCCCAGCAGCTCTACGATCAGGTCTACTGTGCCCGTGGCGAGATGGAGAACCGGATCAAGGAGCAGCAACTGGGTCTGTTTGCCGATCGCACCAGCGCCCATCTCTGGTGGACCAATCAGTTCCGCCTGCTGTTATCCAGTCTGGCCTATGTGCTGATGGAAGCCATCCGTCGGCTGGCCCTGCATGACACGGAACTGGCCCACGCACAGGTCGGCACCTTGCGGCTCAAGCTGCTCAAAATCGGTGCAATCGTCTTACGCAATACGCGCTGTATCCGCTTTCTGCTGTCGAGCGCCTTCCCCTATCAGGATCTCTTCTACACGGCTGCCAAGCGGCTGGTTCCAGGATAGCCCTTGATGAGTGCTGCCCCGGCACGTTGATAAAAAATGGGGTAAGGGGAAGGTGTGCCTGAAATCCAGAAAACACCCTCTGTACAGCCCATCTTCGGGCCTGATGACGTGGCTCCACTCCGCTTTCGCCAACTCAGCACAAAGCCTTTGGGCGGATGAAATATCCGGGCTAAAGACCGCTTGCTCGAAGAGAAGCTTTGGCCTCCAGTGAGCGAGAAGCTCCAGTTTGGTGACAAGTTCGAGAAGTCCGTTGAATCTGTCTGTGCTGCTCAACCAGACCGTTTACGCCTCGTCAACGAACGACTGCTTCAACTGGCCAGGCATCTCGAAGAACCAGCCTACAACCCCAAAAGTTTGAACTTCAAAGCACTCCAGGGGAAACACCCACCTTGGACCCATGAGTGCTACGCCTGGACGGACCGCGACGCCAAGCGGCTCTATGGCCATTTTGAAGACGGCGTTTTTGTTTTGGATCAATTGGGAAACCACCTTTGAATACAACCCTTTATCTGCTCAACAGCCCGGTACTCACCGGGCATGGCCTGTGGCGCTTTTCCCCATTGGATCAAGAACGAGCCAGAGCACTTGCTGCCAGCGGCTTTGTTTCCGCCATCGGGCACGAGGGTGCCGCCCACCTTCTTTCCGAAGTGTTGGGCATGGAAGTATCCACGGCACGCATCCGCGCTGAGCTAACACCAGGTGACAAGGCCATCGTTTTGCGGTTGCTCGAACGTCTGCCGCCGGGCGCGGTACTGGATGCCGAAGCGATGCATGCGATCCCCTGGGAGCTTTCCCTGCTGGAAAGGCTGGAATGACTCGCCCGCGATATGCACGTGAGGCGAGCAGGCGGCAATCACTCTCAAGGCCGCTTTACGCGGTTTGAGGCCATCGGCGTACCCGCCAGTTCGAGATCGAGCTGAGCGAGCATGTGCTGCCCCCCTTGTTCCAGGAGAGCCGCGCGCTGGCGCAACCAACCCGGCGCATCGCCGCTGCCTTCGATGAGGCGGGTGAGAATATCCACCGCGTCGTAC
>JALWDV010000251.1 GCA_027036755.1 Anaerolineae bacterium | reverse complement strand
CCGGCATGGGACGGGCGGGCATGCGCCCCTTTGTGGTGGAAGCGGGCACGCCCGGCGTCACCGTCACCAAGCAGGAGCACAAGCTGGGCATTCGGGCCAGCGACACCGTCTCCATCGTGTTCGAAGACGCGCGCATCCCCTACGACAACATCCTGGGCAGTCCCGAGCTGAAAAAGCCGGGAGCCAAGACCGAAAAAGGCTTCAAGGGTGCGATGAAGACCTTCGATTCCAGCCGTCCCTGGGTGGCGGCCAGCGCCCTGGGCATCGGCCGGGCCGCACTGGAATTCACCCGGGAGAAGCTGGCCGAAGAAGGCATTACCGTGCCCGAGGCCGCGCCCTATCACAAGCTCAGCGCCATCCAGCGCGACCTCATCCAGATGGAAGCGGACCTGAAGGCCGCGTGGCTGCTCACCCTGCGCGCGGCCGCGCTGATGGACGCGGGCAAGCCCAACAGCCTGGAAGCAAGCATGTGCAAGGTCAAGGCGGGCAAATCTGTCACCACCATCACCCAGAAATGCGTGGAACTGCTGGGGCCGCTGGGCTACAGCCGCGAATTTCTGGTGGAAAAATGGATGCGCGACGCCAAGATCAACGACATCTTCGAGGGCACGGGCCAGATCAACACCCTCATCGTCGCCCGCCGCATTCTTGGCTACACGCGGCGCGAGCTGAAATAGTTGCTGACGGCGGATGGCGCATCCGCCTTTGGAGCATTCTCTTTCTCCCGCCCCCCAGCCGGATGCGTCATCCGGCGGGTTTCACCATAGAACCATTTTCCCTTCATTCCCGCTAACAAGGAGAACCAACCATGACCACCGACACCGATGCCAAAATCCGCAAACTCATGGCCAACATGCCCGAGGCCTTCAACCCCGACAAAGCCGCGGGCGTCAACGCCGCCATCGTCTACAACCTCACCGGCGAGGGCGGCAGCGTCTGGACTTCCCGCATCGCCGACGGCAAATGCACTGTGGAAGAGGGCCAGACCGAAGACAATCCCACCCTCACCATCACCATGGACGCCAACGACTACGTGGAGATGATGGCGGGCCGTCTGGATGGCATGCAGGCCTTTATGACCGGCAAGATCAAGGTCTCGGGCGACATCATGCTGGCCAGCCGCCTGATGACGTTCTTCAGCTAAACGCACAGTCAGTCGGCTCGACCGCTGGCCCAAGGCCATGGTCAGGCCCGACAGTCCATAAGTTTACACCAAGCCGGAGCGGCCCGCGCCCTCCGGCTTTTTTGCTCCCCCAGAAACCAGGGTTGCAGGGCAAAGAAAGCCGATTTTTCCCCCGTATCGCTTCGCGAGTCCCGACGTCATATCTTTCAGAAGCCAACGCGAGCGCGTCCCTCGCGGCGAAGACTTAGATGCCAGCTTCCTGCCGCCAGTATCCACAAGAATCAAGAG
>JALWDV010000250.1 GCA_027036755.1 Anaerolineae bacterium | reverse complement strand
GGTCGGGGTGGGGGCAAAAAGGAGGCCGGGAGGAGTGAAATCACATCCTCGCCGCGTGCGGATTCTAAATTTGGAATTGCTGGAGGACTTGCCCCCGGGGCTCGACTTTCTTTGCGCCTTTTGCGTGAGACTTACATCCGTTTAACCCCCAGAACGACCTCCTTGCCGTCGATCTTGTGGGTCTCGACGTGGGCGTGGGCAGGCGGTTCGCCCGGGATGAGCTCGTCGGTCAGGGTTTCGGCCTGGATGTAGGAAGCCCAGGCGGCCATCACCGCTGCCAGCTCCTCATCCTCGGTGGCCCACCAGGTGCGAATGTGGTCGGCGATGTCGAAGTCTGCGTTCTTGCGCATGTTCTGGATGCGGCGCACCACCTCGCGGGCCAGGCCCTCGGCCCGCAGCTCGGGCGTGATCTCGGTGTCGACGCCCACGGTGATGACCTTGTCCGCGGCCACGGCCAGGCCCGCCGCGGGCAGGGTTTGCACCAGCACCTCGTCCGGGCCCAGAACCACTTCCTCGCCTTCCACCGCCAGCGTGATGGCCTCGCCGGCGTTGACCTTGGCCACCACATCCTCGGGCGGCAGCGCGGCCAGCACGGCCCGCACAAGAGGAAATCTCTTGCCGAATTTGGGCCCGAGCAAGCGGTTGTTGGGCAGGATGCGGTAGGAGACCAGCTTTTCGGGCGTGTCCACGAACTCGATCTCCTTCACATTCAGCTCATCGGCCACGATGGCCAGCAGTTCGGACGTGAGATCGGCCCGGCCCTCGGCCACGTGCACGTAGAGCTTGCTCAGGGGCTGGCGCACCCGCAGGTTGGCGTTGGAGCGCGCGGCCAGGCCCAGGCTGGTCATGCGCCGGGCCAGGGCCATCTGCTCCAGTAGCGCCTGGTCGATGACCGACTCGTCGGCCACGGGCCAATCGGTGTGATGCACGCTCTCGCGGGCGTCGGCGAACGCGCCCCGCACCAGGTTCTGGTACATCACCTCGGTGACGAAGGGGGTGAAGGGAGCCAGCAGGCGCATGAATTTCACCATCAGGTGATAGAGGGTGGCGTAGGCGTCGTTCTTGTCCGCGTCCTGCTCGCCCTTCCAGAAACGGCGACGGCTGCGGCGCACGTACCAGTTGGTCAGGTCATCCAGCAGCGCCTCCACGGCCAGGGTGGCGGTGTAGGCGTCGGAGTTTTCCAGGGCCACGGTGGTGCGGGCCAGCACATCGTTGAGCCGGGCCAGAATCCAGCGATCCAGGGGATTGCTGACCGCGGGGGTCGGGCCTTCGGGATGAGCGGGGTCGAAACCGTTGGCCGCGGGCGTCCAGCCATCCAGATTGGCGTAAGTGACCAGGAAGTTGTACACGTTCCACAGGGGGATGAGGAAGCGTCGGCGCACCTCGTCGGCCCGGCCATAGCCAAAGCGCAGGTTGTTCTCGGGCTTGTGATTGCAATAAAGCCAGCGCATCACATCCACGCCCATCTTGTCCGCGGCCTCGTTGAACTCGATGGCGTTGCCCCAGCTTTTGTGCATCTCCCGGCCATCTTCAGCCAGCAGGGTGGCGTAGCCAAAGACCTGTTGGGTGGGGTTTGAGCGGTCGATGACGGTGGCCATGGCCAGCAGGCTGTAGAACCAGTTGCGGAACTGGCCCGGGAAACTCTCGCTGATCCAGTCCGCAGGATACCATTCCCGCCAGTAGTCGGGGTTGGTGCGATATTGCAGGGTGCTGAAGGAGACGATGCCCGCATCCAGCCAGGGGTTGCCCACATCGGGGATGCGGTGCATGTCGCCGCCGCATTTTTCGCACTTGAGCACGATGTTATCCACATAGGGGCGGTGGGGCGTATGCCCCTCGAAGTCCTCCCAACCGGCGACGGCCCGCTCTTTGAGCTCGTGCTCGTCGCCGACCACGTGATAGTGGCCGCATTCGTCGCACACCCAGAAGGGCAGCGCCAGACCCCAGTAGCGTTTCTTGGAGATCATCCAGTCGTGCATGTTCATCAGCCAGTCGATCTCCCGCTTGTAGCCAAATTCGGGAATCCAGCGGATGTTGTCCACCACGTCCATGATCTGGTAGCGCAGGCTGGCCTCTTTCTCCTCGGGCGTGACCTCCTCCCGGGGCTTGTCGTAGACCTCGCCCATGCTGATGAACCACTCATCCACCAGCCGGAAGACCAGTTCGGTGCCGCAGCGCCAGCAGGTGGGGTAGCGGTGGGTGTAGGGCTCGACTTTGTAGAGGATGCCCTTCTCCTCCAGTTTTTTGAAGATGTCGTCGGCCACGTCGGCCACGAATTTGCCGCTAAGCCAGCCGAAACCGGGCACGAAGTTGCTGTCCTCGTCCAAGGGGGCGATGATGGGCAGATGGTGTTCTTTGCCCAGTTGGAAGTCCTCGGCGCCGCAGCCGGGCGCGATGTGTACGATGCCCGTGCCCTCGGCCTCGCCCACTTCCTCCCAGGGGATGATGCGATGGGCTGTGCGGGCGCTGATGTCTGCGCCGGTATCCACCTGCACCTGGGGGTGGTAGCCGCCGGGCGATTGGGCCGCGTCCAGATCGTCGAAGGGGCCGTCATACGTCCAACCGACCAGCTCCTCGCCCTTGCGCTCTTCCAGGATTTTGTAATCGCCTTTCAGCATGGGCAACGCGCCCTTGGAGAGCCAGATGCGCTTGCCCTGATTTTCCACCAGCACATAAGTGATCTCCGGGCCCACGGCCGCGGCCACGTTGCTGGTCAGAGTCCAGGGCGTGGTGGTCCACACCAGCAGATACTCGCCCGGGCGTTCCCGCAAGGGGAAGAGCAGGGTGACGCTGCGGTGGGTCAGCTCCTGGTAGCCATCGGTGACGATCTCGTGCTGGCTGATGGCAGTGGCGCAGCGCGGGCACCAGGGCATCACATCCACGCCCCGATAAAGCCAGCCCTTCTGCCACACCTTCTTGAGGAAGGTCCAGATCATGTAGTTGTTCTCGTTGGAGAAGGTGAAATAGCTGCCGCCCAGCTCGGGCAGTCCCAGGCGCCCGACGATCTGCTCGACTGTGTCGGTGACCGGGCCTTGCGGGCCATCCACGGTGATGACCTTGTCGGGCTCGTCCAGGATCATCTGGGCCAGGGCCCGCAGTTGATCGGTGTCGTTCCAGTCCATCCAGTAGCCCAGACGGATGGATTGCTCGGTTTGCACCGAGGCGTAGGTGAGCACCCGGGACTTGCAGCGCCGCACGAAGGGATCCAGGCCGTAGGTCTCGATGTCACGCTTGCTTTCGAAGCCCAGCTCCTTCTCTACATTGACCTCCACCCACAGGCCCTGGCAATCGAAGCCGTTCTGATAGCGCAATTCGCGGCCGCGCATGGTCCAGTAGCGATTGTAGAGGTCTTTGTAAGTGCGACCCCAGCCGTGGTGCACGCCCATGGGGTTGTTGGCTGTGATGGGGCCATCGATGAAGGACCAGTGAGGCTGACCTTGGTGCAGTTGGCGCAGTTTGTCGAAGGCCCGGGTTTCCTTCCAGAATCCCAGCACCTCGTATTCCTGCTGGACGAAGTCCAGGTTGGTGGGGACAGGTTTGAATGTCATGGTAATGAGATCTCCTTCTGTGATATAATGACGACAAGACGCTCAGTCAGGAGTCGAGACGCCATGAATGTACAAATTCAATTCAAGCAAACCACATTTTCAGATTCCGACGTGGAAGCCACGGTGGCCTATGCTCTGCAACGAGAGCTGGAACAGGCCCGGCTGCGACGCGATCATTTTGCGTCGCAGTGTCAGCGATTTGAGGAATCGTATGAGATGGATTCGGATACGTTTCTGGAAAAATTCGAAAGTGGCGCGTTGGGTGATAAGGCGGATTACTTCGATTGGTACGCCGCCAAACGGGGGCTTGATCTGTGGGAGAAGCGGTATCAGATTCTGCGGGAGTTGGTGGCGTGAATGTACGAGAGTATTGGGGGGCGGTGCAAAATACAATCCAGGCTGCGCCGCACGTGATCTCGTTCGAGATCGCATTCGAAGAAATCGACTATCGAGAATGCTACATCAGAGGAAAATTGCAACTGACGGGCGGCTTGCAACTACACATCGCAGAATATGTCATCACCGGGCCGACGCTCGAACGAACGAAATATCGCTATCATCTGCAAGACGCCGATGGTCGTATGCTCGCCCGGTGGGACAATGCGCCGCATCATCAGGAGGTGGCGACTTTTCCGCATCATCGGCACGAGGCGGACGGCACTGTAAAAAATTCGCCAGCGATGGACATTGAAGCGGTGTTACAAGCAGTAGTGGTGTTTTTCTAAAGACGGACTGCAAACTGAAAACAAAAGGGTGCGTCCTTTTTCGGTTGAAGCGTTTGCCACGTCCGCCCGGCGATGAAGTCGCCGGGCTACAAAACAGCGCCGGATAAATCCGGCTAGCCCCG
>JALWDV010000249.1 GCA_027036755.1 Anaerolineae bacterium | reverse complement strand
GGGCGAAGCTCTGGCGGCCCGGCAGGGAAAGGGAACTAAAGTTGCGATTAAAGATGATTTCAACCTGGTTGCACTTTAATCATCAATCATCGATCATTGATTTTCCATTTTACTCAATTCCGACGCGATGTGCGATTTCCGCTTCCAGCTTGGCGCGCACGCCCGGCACTGGCACGCGGTTGATGACTTCCTCGAAGAAGCCTTGCACGATCATGCGCTGGGCCGTCTTGCGGTCGAGCCCGCGGGCCATCAGATAAAAGACGTACGCCTCGGGCACCTTGGCGCTGGTGGCGCCGTGGGTGCAGCGCACATCGTCCGCCTCGATCTCCAGGCCCGGAATCGAATCGGCCCGGGCGTGATCGCTGAGCAGAAGATTGTCGTTCTTCTGATACGCATCGGTCTTCTGAGCGCCATGATGCACCCGGATCAAACCCTGATACACCGACCGGGCGTGATCATCCAGCGCCCCCTTGAACAGCAGGTCGCTGGTGCAGCGCGGCGTCTTGTGATTCTGATTGGTGTGATGATCCAGATGCTGGTGATCCTGCGGGAAATAAAGCCCCAGCAGCTCGCCATGCCCGCCCGGCTCCTCCATCTCCAGATCAATCCACACCTTGCTGAGCTTGCTTCCCCAACTGGCCTGAAGCTGACGATAAAGGCCGTCTCGGGCGACGCTGGCCCGCTGAGTGGCGAAATTCCACGCGGTCTCGTCCAGATTTTGCAGACGCAGATAATGCAGCCGCGCGGCCTGTTTGACGTAGCTCTCGGCCACGCTGTCGCTCATCCCCTGCTGCGAGCCCATGAAATCCTCGATGACCACGGCCTCGCTGTTCTCCTCGCCGATGAACAGGCTGTGATGGAAATTGGCCAGGCCCGGGCCCTGTACGACGAGAACCTGGAAGGGCTTTTCCGCGGTCACGCCCCGAGGCGCATAAAGAAACGCGCCGTTGCGCCACAAGGCGTAGTGCAGGGAAGCGAATTTGTTCTCATCGGTGGCGACCAGCGCGCCCAGATGCACCCGCACTAGCTCTTCATCCTGCGCCAGAGCCGTGCGCAGATCGGTGAAACGAACGCCCTTGCGGGCCAAATCCGCGTCCAGTTCGCTGTAGATCAACGCGCCATCCTGCAAGATGAGCGCGCCCGCGCTATCCACCTTGTCCAGCTCGGCCTGTAAATGCTCGGGCAGGGCCTCGCGGGAGGAAAAAATCGCGGGGGGTTCAGCGGGCAGCCCGAAATCATCCAGCTTGAAGCCAGTGAGACGGGTGCGCCGCCAGGTTTCTTCCTTATAAGTGGGCCAGGGCGTGGCCTCGAAAGTCTCCCAGGCCGCCAATCGGCGCTGGCGCAGCCACTCGGGTTCATCGTAGCGGTCGCTGATGGCTTTGACCGCCGCGACCGAAATGGGGGGTGCTGTCATGGTTTTCGTCATCATTGTTTTCTCCCTGTGCAAAGGGCGTCAAACCTCATGCGCCCAACGTCATTGGAAACCTACAGCTTTCTGACGTTTGGCGTTTTCCGCTTGACGTCACCCAATGCTTCCTTCCATCTGCAATTGAATCAGGCGATTGAGCTCCACTGCATACTCCATGGGCAGCTCTTTCACCAGGGGCTCGATGAAACCTCCCACGATCATGCCCGTGGCCTCTTCCTCGCTGATGCCCCGGCTCATCAAATAGAAAAGCTGCTCCTCGTTGATCTTGCTCACAGAGGCCTCATGCCCGACCTCCACATCATCTTCCGCAATCTCGATGTAGGGATAGGTGTCGGAGCGGGAATCGGAGTCCAGCAACAGCGCATCGCACACCACCTGCGATTTCGCGCCATGCGCGCCGGGCGTCACCTTGAGCAGGCCGCGATAAGAAGATCGCCCGCCATCCTTGCTGATGGATTTGGACACAATCTTGGAGGAGGTGTTGGGCGCGGCGTGGATCACCTTGCCGCCCGCATCCTGCACCTGGCCCTTGCCCGCGAAGGCCATGCTCAGCACCTCGCCGTGGGCCCGCTCGCCCAGCATGATCACCGCCGGGTACTTCATGGTGATGCGGGAGCCCAGGTTGCTGTCCACCCACTCCATGGTCGCGCCCTCATAGGCCACGGCCCGCTGGGTGACCAGATTGTAAACATTGTTGGACCAGTTCTGCACGGTGGTGTAGCGCATCCGGGCGTTCTTCTTGACGATGATCTCGATGACGCCGGTGTGCAGGCTGTTTTTGGTGTAGATGGGTGCGGTGCAGCCTTCGATGTAGTGGACGCTGGCGCCCTCCTCCACGATGATCAGGGTGCGCTCGAACTGGCCCATGGCCTCGGCGTTGATGCGAAAATACCCCTGCAGGGGAATATCCAGCTTGACGCCCGCGGGCACGTAGATGAAAGACCCGCCCGACCACACAGCGCTGTTCAGGGCTGCGAATTTGTTATCGGTGGGAGGCGCCAGCGTGGCGAAATACTCGCGGAACAGCTCGGGATAATCGCGCAGGCCGTCCTCGATGCTCACGAAGATCACGCCCAGCTTCTCCCACTCCTGCCGCAACGAATGATACACCATCTCCGATTCGAACTGCGCGCCCAGCCCGGCCAGGAACTTGCGCTCCGCCTCGGGCACGCCCAACCGGTCGAAGGTCTCGCGGATGTAAGAGGGCACGTCGTCCCAGTCGTCCACGCTCTCTTCATCGGTGGGTTTGATGTAGTAGTAGATGTCGTCGAAATCGATCTCGCTCAGGTCCGGGCCCCAATTGGGCATGGGCTTGGCGAAAAAAATATCCAGCGATTTGTGGCGAAACTCCCGCATCCAGTCGGGTTCGCCCTTGTGGTCGGAAATCTGATCGATGATGTCATGATCCAGCCCCTTGCGGGCCACATAGGCGTACTCGCCCTCGGTCTTCCAACCATATTCATATTCTTCTTTCAGGCCTTCCAGCGCTTTGCGATCAGCTTCGGTTGCCATAAGTAACTCCTGTTGGTGCGTTCACGGCGTTTTGCTTTGAAAATCGATCTCACGCAAAGTCGCCAAGACGCAAAGGGAAAGAGAAGCAAAGAATTCTTGATTAGCCATTGACCAATTCCTTCCTGGCTTCCGGCTCGGCCAGATGATCCTCCACCCAGCCGTAGCCCTTCTCTTCCAGCATCGTCGCCACCTCGGGCCCGCCGGTGAGCACCACGCTGCCATCGTAGAACACGCTGACCTGGTCGGGCTTCACGTAGTCGAGGATGCGCTGATAATGGGTGATGAGCAGCGCGCCCATGCCATCGGCCACCAGCTTGTTGATGCCGTCCGACACCACGCGCAGCGCGTCGATGTCCAGGCCCGAGTCGCTCTCGTCCAGGATGGCGATCTTGGGCTGGAGCATGGCCATTTGCAGCACCTCGCCCCGCTTCTTCTCGCCGCCGCTGAACCCGTCGTTGAGATAGCGCCGGGCAAAGGCCCGATCCACATTGAAGCGATCCATCTTCTCGAACAACTCCTTGCGGAACTCGCGCATGGGCATCAGCTCGGAGCCGACCTCCTTGAGCTGGCCCGTGCGCGCCATCTCCTCTCGGGCCCGATCCTTATAGCCGCGCACGCTGCTGACCGCAGCCCGCAGGAAATTGGCGAAACTGACGCCAGGCACGGCCACAGGATATTGGAAAGCCAGGAAGATGCCCAGCTTGGCCCGCTCATCGGGCTCCAGATCGAGAATACTTTCGCCGTTGAACAAAATATCGCCCGAGGTCACCTCGTAATGAGGATGCCCGGCGATGACGTAACCCAGGGTGCTCTTGCCCGAGCCGTTGGGGCCCATGAGCGCATGAACCTCCCCCTGGCGGATGGTCAGATTGACGCCTTTGAGAATCTCTTTGCCCTCGACGCTGGCGTGAAGGTCTTTGATTTCAAGGGTTGCGGTCATAATTGTTGGGGTCTCCTTGACAGGATATTGTTGATGATGCGAAGATTATTCCTCTATTTTATGTCGAACTCGGTGAAGCGGCTGGCCGGGGTGCGGCGCGCTTCACCACAAAGGAACAGCGGTGATGTCCGTCCACAATGCGATCCACCAGCTCGACCTCCGCCTCCAGCACGTCGGAGAGCATCTTGCGCTCCATCTGGCAGACCTCCTGATGGGCAGCGGCCAGCTCGTGATAGGGGCAGTTGTACTCGTGGAGGATGATGGCGTCCTCCTCCACCCGGGTGTCCGACATAACGCCCCGATCATCCAGCAGCCTGGAGAGGGTGCGCACCCGCTCTTGCAGCGCCAGGCCGCGCATCTGATGACGGTACTGCTCGGCCATGCGCCGCCCCACCCGGTCCAGCAGGCGCTGCACCACCTCCGGGCCTTGTTCCAGCAGCAACTCCTCATACAGAGCCAGAGCCAGGCCCTCGCACTCGCAGGCGAAGAGATGCCGCACGTTGTCTGTCAGCGCGTAAACCTTGCCCGGACGTCCGCGTCCCGTGCTCCGGGCCTTGGTCGCCTGGATGAGCCCGTCAGCGATGAGATAATGCAACTGCTGGCGGATGGCCGTATCGCTGACGCCCAGGGCCTGCCGCAGGGCCTTGATGCCCATGGGCCCGTTGCGCTGGATCAGCTTGATGATCTGTCCGCGCGGGGAGTCGTCGAGTCGGTGGTAGAGAGTGCTCATAAGGGAATAAATGGCGGATCGATTTGGCGTGTTGGGCGAGAGTATAGCACGCCTGCAGAACATTGTCAAATTTTCACAGCAAAAATAGTGAAAAATAAAGGTAACGACACAGGTCATCGCGAAAAAAGCCTGATGAAGCAACGCTGGCCATTTATGCAACCCACGTCATACGTCAAACGTCAAACGTCCTGCAAAAAACGGGTGTGTCCAAAATGAGTTGGAAAGTTAAAATAATCCATTCATTAACGGGGCGCTTCGCGCCCGCGGCCAGCGCCGGGGGATAAAGTCCCCCGGCTAGAAACAGCGCCCCTGCGGGGCTAGCCGGATTTATCCGGCGCTGTTTTGTAGCCCGGCGACTTCATCGCCGGGCGGACGTGGCAAACGCTTCCAACCGAAATTGGACACACCCAAAAAAACTTTGCAAACCAGCGACTCCCTCCCCCGCCAGTCGCTTCGCTCCTTTGCAGGGGAGGGTCGGGGCGGGGGTCAGGTCCAGCGGCCTAGGCTGCAAAACTGACGAACGCTGTCTTGAACATTGGCTCAGCAGGCCTATCTTAGTCGTTACGGCGCGGGCCATCATTCGCCCATTTTCGGCGGATGTGGTAAAAAAGGAAAGGGTGCGCTACAATGGCATGAATGCCGTCAGCGCCCACGCATATTTTCGACATCGAACATCCCGTAACTTTTGCCAGCGCTCAACGTCTTCAGATAAAGAACGCTTCAGGGGAAAATGGTTCCGGTGTAGAGCATCCTGTTGTGTCCTTGGAGCGTATCTGCCACGCCTTTCCATTTTTCTGCTTTCAGGAGGCAAAAATGAAACGATTCCCCCACCCTTCCCGCACCATCTGGGCGCTTTTCATCTTCATGCTATTGTTGATGGGACTTGGCGCACAGGCGCTTGCCGCGCCCGGAAATCCCCCCAGTGAAATCCAGACCAAAATGGGCGCAGCTATCGACGCGGCGCAGCCCCATGCGCCCGATCATGTGCTGGTGCGCCTGACGCCCGAGGCAACGCCCGAAGCTGGCTTTGTCCCCATCTTCGGAGCCTGGTACAGAGCGCCGACCCTGGCCGGAGAGACCCCAGAGCAGGCCCTGCGCCGCCTGGCCGCGCTGCCGCAAGTCGAGAAAGTCGAGCTGGATTACGCCATCCAACTCGTCCCCGACAGCGATCAAGCCGCGCCCGACCGCATTTCGGCGCTGAGTTGGGGCTATGAACCCAACGATCCTTATTTCCCCGACCAATGGAATTTCAAAGACGTGCAGGCCCCCGAAGCCTGGCAGCGCGGCTGGACGGGCTCGGGCGTCACCGTCGCGGTCATCGATACGGGCGTCTGGCCCGGCCCGGACCTGGATTGCCGCACCTTCGTCAGTCCGGTCAAGATCATCAGCGGCACAGTCACCACCGGCATGGCCGCGGCCCAGGACGATGTCGGACATGGCACGCATGTGGCAGGCGCTATTGCCGAATGCACGAACAACAACCTGCGAGACGCGGGCCTTGCCTACGACGCGTCCATCATGCCCATCAAGGTTTTGGACGCTGATGGCGCCGGCTTCAATTCAGACATCGCCCAGGGCGTCGAATGGGCCCGCACCCATGGCGCGAAGATCATCAACATGTCGCTGGGCTTCGATTGTGAAGAAGATGATTACGACGCCTGTTCCAGCGATATTATCGACCAGGCCATTGATAACGCTGTCAATGACGGCCTGCTGCTGGTGGCCGCCGCTGGCAACGACAGCAATGCGCATATCGACTATCCCGCCAATCATCCCGATGTCATGGGCATTAGCGCTGTCGAGATGGGGCTGAAGCTAGCCCTGTACTCTGATCACAGCATGTCGATCAGCATGGCCGCTCCTGGTGGCGATCTCGACGCGGACCTGAATCACGACGGCTTGCCCGATGGCATCGAACAGGAAACGCGCCATCCGGGCGATAGCGACTGGGATTCCTGGCTTTACGAGGGCACATCGATGGCCTCGCCGCACGTGGCCGCCGCTGCCGCCATGCTCTGGGGCGCTTATCCCACAGCATCTGCAGACGAGATTCGCACAGCGCTGGAAAACAGCGCCATGGACGCGGGCGACCCCGGCTTCGACCAGTTTTACGGGCATGGCATTTTGCAGATCGCTGACGCATTCTGTCAGCTTTCGGGCGCGGCTTGCGACGATCTCGTCGTCAACGGCGATTTCGAAACCATCGACGGGCCCGATCAGGGCTGGACCATGACCAACGCCGAGGGCGCGCCCTACCCCGCCTACACCCTCGCCCAACAAGTCACCGGCTCCCGCTCCATGTACTTCGGTCTGAATCCGCCCGACATCCTCGCCGACGGCATCCAGACCCCCGACTACCGGAAGAAGAGCCGCATTTATCAGGATGTGGACATCCCCGCGGATGCGGACGACGTGTTCATCGATTACTGGTACATGCCCTGCACCGATGAAACTCCCAAAGCCAATCCGTCACCCGGCAGTGATGACTGGCAGCGCTTCCGGGTTTATGATCCCACAGAACCGGCCAACCACCGCACCCGAGACGTGATCTACATGCACACGCTGGAAAACGACTGCGTCTGGAAGCATGTCACCTACAAGCTGGATGACGCGTTCAAGGGACACACCATGCGTCTCAACTTCGCGGTGCAGAACAACTACAATGCCAAAAAGACCTGGATGTTCCTGGACCGGGTGCGGGTGATCGCCTACACTTACGCGCCGCCCCCCCCAACCATCGATCTCAGCCTGACAAAAACAGTGAATCAGAGCGCGCCTGCTGTGGGAGATGATGTGGTCTTCGCCATCACCGTCACCAACAGCGGGCCCGACGACGCCAGCGGCGTGCAGGTGACGGACAAGCTGCCTTCCGGCTACGCCTATGTGGGCGACGACAGCGCAGGAGATTACGCCAGCAACTCCGGCGTCTGGGATATCGGCGATCTGGCCAACGGGGCCGCGGCCACGCTGCACATCACGGCCACGGTCAACGCGTCGGGCGTTTACACCAACGTGGCGGAGGTTAGCGCAGCCAACGAGATGGACGCGGATTCCACGCCCGGCAACAACGATCCCGCGGAGGACGACCAGGACAGCGCGGTGACAACGCCCGCGCAGCCCCCGGTGATGATCGATCTCAGCCTATCCAAGACGGTGAACAACGCATCGCCGAGTGTGGGCGATGAGGTCACTTTCGCCATCACCGTCACCAACGGCGGCCCCGACGACGCCAGCGGCGTGCAGGTCACCGATCTGCTTCCTTCCGGCTACGCCTACGCGGGCGACGACGCCAACGGCGATTATGCCAGCAACACCGGGCTCTGGGATATCGGCGCTCTCGCCAACGGGGCCGCGGCCACCCTGCACATCACCGCCACGGTCAACGCGTCGGGCGTTTACACCAACGTGGCGGAGATCAGCGCAGCCAACGAGACGGACGCGGACTCCACGCCTGGCAACAACGATCCCGCGGAGGACGACCAGGACAGCGCCGCCGTCCAGCCGGTGCGGGTCATCGATCTCAGCCTGACCAAGCAGGTGAGTGACTCCGCCCCCAGGATGGGAAGCAATGTCGTCTTCACCCTCACCATCACCAACAGCGGGCCCGACGACGCCACCGGCGTGCAGGTCACCGATCTGCTGCCCTCGGGCTACACCTACGCGGGCGATAGCAGCAACGGCGATTACAGCAGCAACACCGGGCTCTGGGATATCGGCAATCTGGCCAACGGGGCCGCGGCTACGCTGAACATTACGGCCACGGTCAACGCATCGGGCGTTTACACCAACGTGGCGGAGGTCAGCGCGGCCAACGAGACGGACGCGGACTCCACGCCCGGCAACAACAATCCCGCGGAGGACGACCAGGACAGCGCGGTGACGACGCCAACGCCCGTCATCGACCTCAGCCTGAGCAAATCCGTGGATAACGCCACCCCTGCCTCCGGCTCTCAGGTCGTCTTCACTGTCACCGTCAAGAACGACGGCCCCGCCGACGCCAGCGGCGTGCAGGTCACCGATCTGCTGCCTTCCGGCTACGTCTACGCGGGCGACGACGCCAACGGCGACTATGCCGACAACACCGGGCTCTGGGATATCGGCGATCTCGCCAATGGAGCCTCGGCCACGCTGCACATCACAGCCACAGTCAACGCGTCGGGCGTTTACACCAACGTGGCGGAGATCAGCGCAGCCAACGAGACGGACGCGGACTCCACGCCCGGCAACAACGATCCCGCGGAGGATGACCAGGACAGCGCTGTGACGACGCCGAAAATCCCCACTATCTTCGCCGACGACATCAACATCGCCCCGGGCGTGCCCTTCTCCATGCCCGTCTCCATGAAGGATTTCCCGACTCCGGGCATCGGCGCACTCACCCTGGAGATCACCTTCGATCCCGCGGTCATCACCCCCACAAGCTGTGAGCCCGATCCGGATCATCTCTTCGACAGCGCCCTGTGCAACGAGCATTACGCAACGGGCAAGGTGCAGATGACATTCCTCAGCACCACAGGGGCCGCTGGCGACCATCCTCTGGCGAAGATCGGATTCACCGGCAACGGCGCGGCAGGCGACTCCACGCCCGTCACCGTCACAGTCGCGACCATCTCCAACCCCTCCGGCGCAGACATCCAGCCATACGTGACCACCGATGACGGCTCCGTCACCCTGGGCGTCAAGAAGGGCGATGTCAACTGCGATGACCAGGTGAACTCCGTGGACGCGCTCTTCGTGCTGCAACATGATGTGGGCCTGCGGAGCGTCAGTCAGCAATGCCCGCCCCCGCAAGGCTCCCTGTACGGCCCGGCATGTGATGTAAACAACGACTCCCAGTGCAACAGCGTGGACGCGCTGCTCATCATGCAGTGCGACGTGGGCATCCCCAACCAGCTTTGTCCGGTCACCGCCATGCTGGGCATGACGCCCCATGCACCGCTTCAGTCGGCCAGCGTCGCGGTCGGGCGAGCCATCGTCGAACAGGATGATCAAATCACCATTCCCGTCACCGCGAACGTGGCCGACGCCTCGCTGGGCGCAAGCACCATCGAACTGCACTATGACGCCAGCGTCGTGCGCCCCACCGCCTGCGATCCTGATCCCGACAACCAGTTCGACTCGCGGCTCTGCAACATCGACGAAGGAAAACAGCAGATCACCTTCAACATGATTTCCACCAGCGGCGTCAGCGGTTCCATCGCCCTGGCGAACATCACTTTCCAGGCCGTTGGCGAATCGGGGGATAGAAGCCCGCTCACCGCGACGGCCCGCACCTTCGCCAACACCGAGGGACAAGACATTCCCACCCAGATTCGCCAGGGAGAGATCCGCATTCAGGACGCGTTCATCTTCCTGCCCATCACCACCAAATAACCCCCGCCCACTTCCAACCCGAAAAAAGCCGGAGCGGCCATCGCCCTCCGGCTTTTTTCATCAAGCCCCGCCGGATTGCGAATCCGGCTGGATGCAGAGATCTCTACAATTTTGCCATGAGCGGCAGCACGCCGATAACGAATGAAAATGAGGACACGGATTTACACGGCCTTCGGTCACAGATTTTTATGAATTATCCGTGTTCATCTGTGTTCATCCGTGTCCTATTTTCAAAGCAGTCCAACGGCAGGCGTCCCTGCACCGGTACCGATGAAACTCCCTTGTTACGTCATTTCGACGACCCCAGGGAGGAGAAATCTCCTCGTTAGCAAGGGGATTTCTCGGTCGCTGCGCTCCCTCGAAATGACGTAGGAGAGACGTAATGCGTGATACGTGATGCGTGACGACCTCACGCATTACGCATTACGAATCACGCCCGTTGCAGATTCGCCAAACGTGGGATTTGCCAATCTTTCTGCAACCAGCGATCATTCTATCATTCTATTTTCAAAGCAGGCTCGGATGCGTCCCTCACCATTCCAGCACAGCGCCCTGCGAGCCGCTGGTGACCATCCTGGCGTAGCGGCGCAGGTAGCGGGGCAGGTTCGGGCGCTCCAGCGGCCGCCAGTTGGCCCGCCGCCGTTCCAGCTCCTCGTCCGAAACGTGCAGCTCCAGACGCCGGTTGGGGATGTCCACCGTGATCATATCGCCCGGCTCGATGAAGGCGATGGGCCCGCCCGCGGCCGCCTCGGGGCTGATGTGCCCCACGCAAGCGCCGCGGGTGCCGCCGCTGAACCGACCATCGGTGATAAGCGCCACGCTGCTGCCCAGGCCCTGGCCCATGATCAAACTGGTGGGCGAGAGCATCTCCTGCATGCCCGGGCCCCCGCGCGGGCCCTCGTAGCGGATGACCACCACATCGCCCGGCTGCACCTCGCGGGCCATGATTCCCGCCAGGGCCTCCTCCTGGCTTTCGTAGATGCGGGCCGGGCCGGTGTGCGTCATCATCTCGGGCAGCACGCCCGCGGTCTTCACCACCCCGCCCTCGGGCGCCAGATTGCCGAAGAGCATGGCCAGACCGCCCTCCTGGCTGTACGCGTCCTCCAGGGGATGAATCACCCGCTCGTCCTTGATCTCGGCCCCGGCGATGTTCTCGCCCAGGGTCTTGCCGGTGACGGTGAGGGTGTCGGTGTGCAGCAGGCCCGGCTTGCGGCTCAGCTCGTTGAGAATGGCGCTGATGCCGCCCGCCCGGTGCACATCCTCCATGTGGAAGGGGCTGGAGGGCGAGACCTTGCAGATGTTGGGCGTGCGGCGGCTGACCTCGTCGATGCGGGCCACATCGTACTCGATGCCCGCCTCGTTGGCGATGGCCAGGGTGTGCAGCACGGTGTTGGTGCTGCCGCCCATGGCCACATCCAGCGTAAACGCGTTGTCGATGGCCTTTTCGGTGACGATATCTCGGATTTTTATGTCATTTTCCAGCAGATACATGATCTGCCGGGCCGCGCGACGGGCCAGCTCCTCCCGCTCGGGCGTGCAGGCCAGGGCCGTGCCATTGCCCGGCAGGGCGATGCCCAAAGCCTCGGACAGGCAGTTCATGCTGTTGGCCGTGAACATGCCCGAACAGCTTCCGCAGCCCGGACAGCCATAATGTTCCAGCGCGTCCAGCTCCTTCAGATCGATCTGGCCCTCGGTGTATGCGCCCACGCCCTCGAACACCGAGATCAGGTCCACCACCTTGCCATCGGGCGTCACCCCCGCGGCCATGGGCCCGCCCGAGATGAAGATGGTGGGGATGTTGCAGCGCAGCGCGCCCATGATCATGCCGGGCACGATTTTATCGCAGTTGGGGATGCAGATGAGCGCGTCGAACTGATGGGCCTGCACCACCGTCTCCACGCTGTCCGCGATGAGCTCGCGGCTGGGCAGGCTGTATTTCATGCCCGCGTGGCCCATGGCGATGCCGTCATCCACGCCGATGGTGTTGAAGATGAAAGGCACGCCGCCCGCCTTGCGCACCTCCTCCTTGATCATGTGACCGAACTCGTCCAGATGCACATGGCCGGGGATGATGTCGATGTAGCTGTTGGCGATGGCGATGAAAGGCTTGTCGAAGTCTTCGTCTTTCACGCCTGTGGCCCGCAGCAAACTGCGGTGCGGCGCTCGCTCGACGCCTTTTTTGATGATATCGGAGCGATAATGGCGTTGCTTGGAGGATGATGGGTTGGATGAAATCATGATACACTCACAAAAAGGATTTTGCGTCAAACGTCATGGCCAAACGTCGAAAAGTGGAGCACGGGGATGACATTTGACGGGCGAAAGAGAAGTTTACGGTCGATAGAGGATGAGGGGGATTTCCATTTCATCACGGCTGAGACCGCCGTGCAGGCCATTGTGCTTGACCTCCAGCCGGCCCTTTTCGTACCACCACACGGTCTCATCACCCCGGGGCAGGATGACCAGATTGCCGACGCGTTTCATGAAATCGGCCGAGGGCTCGGTTGCGCCGAACAGGCCCGCGTCGATAAGCTGCTCGATGCGCAGCACGTCGGCGCGGCCGCCCAGCATTTTGCGCAACAGACTCTGCGCCCGACCCACGTACTCATCCCGCACGTAGAGGAAGACATCGCGCGGGGAGCCGCCGGGCGTCAACATCCGCCCCCGTTTGTTCACCCGCAGATAACAGCGCAGCTCCTGGAACTCGGGCTGCAGGTTGATGTAGAACGTGCTGCGGTAATCCACATGCACCTGGCCATGATCTGCGCTGATGACGATGAGCGTATCGTCGCGGCCGCGTAGCGGGTGCAGCAAAAACTTATCCAGCAGCATGAGGGTGGCGTCGGCCTCGGCCAGGGATTGATAGGAGAAAGGGCCGTGCTTGTGGGCCAGCGTATCGATGAAGGGCGTGTAGAAATGGAACAGGGCCGGGCCCGCCGCCTTGTTCACCTGGCGCTTCAGCGTCGTCAGCCCCTCGGCCAGCGTGTAATAGCCCCGGGCCTCTGAGCCCGCGGCCATCACCTGATTGTAGGCGGTTTTGATGTAGTCGCGGGGCACGTAGCTGTAAGACGAGATGCCCGCGTCCTGTAAATCCTGGAAAAATGTGCGGGTGGGCAGGATGTCGCGAGGATCGATGTACGCGTCCCGCAGGGTGTCCCGCTGTTTTTCTCCGGCGTAAGAAAAGAGCAGAGGGACGATGACCTCATCCACCACCGGCTCGTAATACTGCCATTCGAAAACGCCGTGCTGGCCCACCGCCTGGCCCGTGCTGAAGGTGGTGACATGGGCCGCGGTGGTCGAGGGGAATTGGGCGGTGATCTTGTGGGCCTGCCCCTTGTCGGCCAATCGCCCCACAATGCGATTGCGCCGGTTCAGAAAATAGCTGTAAACGTTCCAGCCGAACGCGTCGAGAAAGAGGAAAATGACTTTCTGGAACTGGCCCGGACGATAGCCGAATCGCTGGGGAGAAAGCGGCGAGTCATTTTCCACGCCCAACAGCCCCTGCAACAGGCCGGGAATGTGCGCGAAGTTGCCCGTTTCGTAATCGGGCGGGCGGCGGGTGGGATCGACGGCGAAGAGATTCATGCTCTGCTCATTGTTCATCAATCATTTTTCTCATTTCCGATAGCGCCTATTGTATCGCCGGGCGGGGGTGCGGGCAAGTTTCCGCCGGGTGCGTCCAGCAATTTCAAATTTGGCCTGGTGACAAGCCCCCCTCCCGGCCTCCCCCCGCTTCGGCTGGCGCCTTGCAGGGGGAGGAGCCCGCTGGATTGCAAATCTGTCGGGCAGATGGTCATCTCCCTCCCCCGAACACGAGCGCAGCGAGTATCGGGGGAGGGTCGGGGTG
>JALWDV010000248.1 GCA_027036755.1 Anaerolineae bacterium | reverse complement strand
ATTCTCATTCAAAACCATCTTTACAATTTCTCCGTCAAACGTCATACGTCAAACGTCAAAAAGAGCCTTTTTCGCCACGTTTTGACGTTTGACGCTTTACGTTTGACGTGCTTTGCCAGGCGTTGACTCTATTGAAATTGTAAAGCTGATGGAAGGACGATCTGAACCATGCCCCGATTACTTATCAAAAGTGTTGAGAAACTGAAACAAAGTAAATGCGGCAACTCCTCCAATCCACCATGCCGCAACAGCCAGCAAAATGAATCTCGGTCTTGAGAGCAAGCTGTTTTTGGGATTCGAACTAATCCTGCCGAATAATGCTATCAAGAAGATGCCTATCGTCCCGAATATCAAAAACAATGCCAGAAAATAGTGTGTTTCTTTCATAGGTTTTCGCCGATACGCTATTGGCTGATGAATGTTGGCAAAACGATCTGTTCGTGGGCCCGGGGCGCTTCGCGCCCGCCGCCAACGCCGGGGGATGAAGTCCCCCGGCTAGAAACAGCGCCCCTGCGGGGCTAGTACACGAAGGCCGAAATGATTGTATGTTTTTTTATGATAATGCGCCGCGCCGGATGTGCGATCCGGCGCACTTTTCCTGCTCAACCCGCCGGATCACATATCCGGCTGGGCGCAAGCGCAAGCAACTAACGATGCAACAACTTACGCCTCCGTGTACTAGCCGGATTTATCCGGCGCCGTTCTGTAGCCCGGCGACTTCATCGCTGGGCGGACTTCAACCGAAAAAGGACGCCCTATTTGACTTACCCCGCCCTCATTGCCACTCGAAACGCCGGATAGGGCTGGCCGGGCTGATGGGTGTCATGTCGCCATCGTTGGTCGCGCGAACCAGTCGCACCCACCAGCGCAATTCAGCAGATGCAGCGTCCTGGGGCGGGCGCAACGTCTCATCCAGCCGCACGCTGCTGGCCTTGGTGTGGATGGGCTCGATCTTGGGGAGATGGGGATCGGCGTAAGCCAGGCCCACCTCATACCAGACATCTTCCGGCAGGATTCTTTCCGCGACCCATCGCAGCAGAGGCCCGTTTCGCCCGGCGTAAACGCTGCCATTCAGCGGGCTGATGAGCGTCGGCGGCTGGATGGTGGGAACGGGCGTGGCGGTGGCCTTTTGCATCGGCGTTGGGGTGATGGTTCCCACCGGAATGATGAGCACCTGCCCAACCACCAGCTTATCGGGATCAGGAATGTCGTTGTTCGCCAGAATGACGGTGGGGTCCACGTTAAAGCGGATGGCGATGGCCTGAACGGTGTCTCCGGCTTCGACCGGATAATTGACAAGGCCCGAGAGCGGTTCGGGCGTGGGTAGAGGCGCATCCGCCTCTTCTGCGGGGATGTTCAGGGTTTGTCCGGGGCGCAAGATGTCATTCTCGGTCAGATTGTTGGCGGCCAGCAATGAGTCGAGGCTGATGCCATAGAGGTTGGCGATGCCGAGATAGGTGTCGCCCTGGCGCACCGTGTGCACGATGGGCGTGGCCGTGGGTGCGGGCGTGGCCGTGGGCGCGGCCGTAGGTGTGAGGGTTGCCGTGGGCGTGAGGGTTGCCGTGGGCGTGGCCGTGGCTGTGGGCGAAGGCGTCAGCGCCAGGGCGCGGCGTTGGTCATCCCGGCGCCACCAAAAGACGATCAGCCCGATAATGACCAGGACAAGGAGAATGTCGGCCCAGGGGACGCGCGGACGCCAGCGCCGCGGCTGCTCGAAACGATAACCGCACATGAAGCATGCTTCGGCTTTGTGGCTGACGGGCGTCCCGCAGTTGGGACATTTTCTTACGGGCATGATAAGTTGGGTGGAGGGTTAGTCGCGCAGTCGGATGCGGGAGCGGATTGTATCCCAAAAAAAGAGAAGAACCAAAATCAGCAGGGTGAGGATGGTGATGAGAGCGGCCAGCGAGCGCAGGGGCGTGTTGGTGAATCGAATCCGCACATCGTGTTCGCCCGCGGGAACGTCCAGGGTGATGAGGGCGTTCGGGCCTTCGGGGCGGGTGGGGGCTTCCTCGCCATCGATCCACGCCCGCCAGCCCGGATACCAGTAGGTGTAGAATTGCAGGGTGACGGGCGTTTGGCCCGCGACCCGCACTTCATCCGAGCCCGCGCCATGACGAACGCGCTCGACCGCGCCCGCGCCCTGGATGATTTCGGCCAGGGGAATGGGCTCGCCCGCCAGATAGGCCGCCACTTTGGGCGATGTGACGGGCTTGTCGCTCGCGAACGCGGTGCTGCCCCGCATATCGGGATAATCCAGCTCGAACTGGATATCGGCCGCGGGGCTGACGTCTTGCGCCGCCACCGCGGTGTGCTGGGGCCGGGCGTAGGTCCAGGAGCCCAGCAGGATGGCCAGCGCCAACGCCAGAAGGATGGGGTGGAGATCGCCCTCCCGCGGGGGAAGAAGCGCTGCCACGGTTCCCGCCGAGACCAGCGAAAGAAACAGGGTGGCCGGGGCCAGGAAGCGGAAGGGAAACTGCACCAGCTTGATCATGGGAATGACGTCCCAGAAAATCTTGCTGGGGGCCAGGGTGGCGAAGAGGGCGATGCCCGCGATGACGAGAAAGCTCCAGAACATGGCGGCCCGGCGCGGACGTTTTTTGATGACAAGCGGTAGCGCGGCCAGACCCAGGATCGTCAGCCACAGACCAATGGAGAGATTCATGCCGTCATTGGGCCCGGGCAGGGCGAAGCCGTAGCCCCACGCGAAGTCGAACCACTGGAAGAGGTAGAGAAATTGCTGGGGATAGTTATAGCTTTCGGCGGGAATCCACTGATCCACCACGATGTGTTTCGTTTCGCCCAGCACAGGCAGCAGGAAGATGGCGGACAACATGCCGCCCAGCAGGCCCGCGGTCAGGGCGTATGCCGTCGCCCGCCACGGCGGTTTGCCCGCGCGCCTCCAATCCAGCGCCAGCCACACGAGGATCAGCAGGGCCAGCAGCGGCGGCAGCAGCATCAGGGTGACGCTGTGAGTCATGATCAGCAAGCCCAGGCTGAGTGCGGCCAGGGCGACGCTGCGCGCGTTTTGGCGCGCCATCACCTGCCAGAAGCCGTAGATCACCCAGGGATAGATGGCCAGGGCGACGAATTCGGCCAGGGAGCCGCGCACGTAGCTGTTGACCAGGTGGTAGGGCGCGGTCATGTAAAGCAATCCAGCGATGAAACCAGACCCGACGCCCCACAGGCTGCGGGCCAGTTTGTACATGCTCACGCCCGCGAAGATGGTCGCCAGGGCCCAGGTGATCTTGACCGCACCCAGGATGCTGGCTCCCAGCAGGTGGAAGACTTCGGCGATGGCGAAGGCCAGGGGCGCGTAGAAGGTGAACAAGGGGTAGCCGTAGCCCTGGGAATGATCAGGCGCCCAGCGCGGCCACAGAAACCCGTCCCGAACGCCCTGATCATATTCCACCAGCCAGATGAGGCTATGCCGGGCGTCGTGGGCGTGCAAAAAGTAGCCCGAGGCCAGCAAGGGCGCCAGGATGAACAGGCTCAGGAGGATGAGCAGGGCGAGGGGAGAGCGGAAACGGTTCGCCATGCGACGACGTCAATCGAGATAGTCTTCGATGAGGAGGACTGGCGGGTATGTGAGTTTGTGTCGCCAGCGTTTATCATTGGTGATGATGGCGTCCGCGCCCGCTTTCCGCGCTGTCGCCAGAATGATAGCGTCGGGCGCAGGCAACCCGGTGTGAGCTCTCATGTGAGCCGCCTCGCGCGCCATGTCGATATCCAGTGGATGAATGCTCAGATTGGGGAAGTTGAGCAAATACAATTCATAGTCCCGCATGGCCGCCACATCATCCGCCTGGGCGGGAGCTGTCAGCAATTCTGTGAGAGTGACAACGCTCACAGCGCCTTCCAACTGGCCAGACTCAATGCTTTCAAGGACTTCTCTCGCCAATGCAAAATAGCGCGGATGCCTTTCCATCACATAAATGAGAATCATCGTATCCAGGGCTATCCGATTATAACGGGCCAGATCATCCCTGAGACGTTTCACTCCTCCCATGTTTCGCGTTCCTCTCTGAGCCATTGTTCAGTTGGCTGCTGCCAGACATGGGCATGTAAACCGCTTAGCTTATCGGTGAAACTGTCGGGACGCGGGCGCAGGTAGACGCGATCGTCATCAATGAGGAAAAGGACTTGATCGCGAGGTTTGATCCCAAGCGCTTTACGCACTTCTCTTGGGATTACCATTTGATACTTGCTGCTTATCTGGGCTGTTGCTGTTTTCATGGCAATGTCTCCGTATGTGAATTTGGGTTCTTTTGGATTTGGGTGCGTCCCAAATGAGTTGGAAAGTTAAAATAATCCATTCATTAACGGGGCGCTTCGCGCCCGCCGCCAGCGCCGGGGGATGAAGTCCCCCGGCTAGAAACAGCGCCCCTGCGGGGCTAGCCGGA
>JALWDV010000247.1 GCA_027036755.1 Anaerolineae bacterium | reverse complement strand
ATATAACGCCACATATCGCAACATTACGCCACATACCGCCAAAAAACGCCACATAACCCCACATATCGCCACATAACGCTACATACCGCCAAACAACGCCACATAACGCCACATAACAATAAATAACGCCACATAACGCCACATAGCGCAACATAACGCCACATAACGCCATACAACGCCACATAACGCTACATAACGTCACATAACGCCATATAACGCCACATAGCACTTTATAACGCCGGATAACGCCATATAGCGCCACATAACTCTTCATAACACCACATAACGCCACGAAACTCCACAAAACGCAAAAAAACGCCACATAACGCCACATAACGCCGCAAAACGCCACATAACGCCACATAGCGTCACATCCCGTGACATAACGTCAAATAACGTCAATTAACGCCAGATAACGTCATATTCCGTCACATAGCGCCACGTAAGGCCACATAACGCTACATAACGCCACATAACGCAAAGTAACGCAACATAACGCCTCATAACGCCATATATCGCCAAATAACGCCATATAACGCCACATAACGCCAAAAGACGCCAAAAAACCCCAAATAACGCCACATAACGCCACATAACGTCACATAGCGTCACGTAGGGTCACATAATAGCACATAACGTCGCATTACGTCACATAACGTCACATAGCATCACATAAGGTCACTTTACGTCATATAACGTCACATAACGCCACATAACGCCACATAACGCCACATAACGCCGCATGCCACCACGTAACCCTACATAACGCCACATCACGCCACATAACGTCACACAACGTAACATACGGTCACATAACATCACATAACGCCACATAACGTCAACTATCGTCACATATCTTCACACAACGTCACATAACATCAAATCACGCCAAATAACGCCACATAACGCTACCTACCGCGACATGATGCCAAATGACGCCACATGACGCCATATAACGCCACATATCGCAACATTCCGCCACATACCGCCAAAAAACGCCACATAACCCCACATATCTCCACATAACGTTACATACCGCCAAACAACGCCACAAAACGCCACATAACAATAAATAACGCCACATAACGCCACATAGCGCAACATAACGCCACATAACGCCATACAACGCCACATAACGCTACATAACGCCACATAACGCCATATAACGCCACATAGCACTTTATAACGCCACATAACGCCATATAGCGCCACATAACTCTTCATAACACCAAATAACGCCACATAACTCCAAAAACGCAAAAAAACGCCACATAACGCCACATAACGCCGCAAAACGCCACATAGCGGCACGTAGCGTCACATCCCGTGACATAACGTCAAACAACGCCAACTAAAGCCAGATAAAGTCATATTCCGTCACATAGCGCCACGTAAGGCCACATAACGCTACATAA
>JALWDV010000246.1 GCA_027036755.1 Anaerolineae bacterium | reverse complement strand
CCTTTGCAGGGGAGGGAGCCGCTGGTTTGCAAAGTTTTTTGCAGACGGAGAGGTCTTCCCCCCCGCTTGCGGGGGGGAGCGAGGGGGGCCTGTCGCAGCAGAAGCCAAGCCAGCGAAAACAGACAGACTACCTTAGCAGTTACAACAACTATACAGTCCTCTGTCAGCAAACGCCCGCCAAAGCAGCGCTGTCCCTTTGGGCAAATGTCCGTCATGCGTCAAACGTCAAACGTCATGCGGTTATCATCTCGATGGATAGCTACATGCCATAAGTCATTCTTCATGCGACCGCCGCTTTTTGCCACCCTATGACAAATCCCTACCGCCATCTCCCCAGCCTGGACGCCCTGCTGGCCCGACCCGACGTCCTCCCCCTCATCACCCAGTTCGGCCGCGAGCCGGTGCGGGACGAGGCCCGCGACCTGCTGAACGACATCCGCGCCGATATCCGCACCGGCGCGGCTCCGCCCGACGCGGACGCCATCGCGGCCCGGCTGCAAGATCGCATCCGGGCGCATCTCGCGCCTTCGCTGATTCCGGTCATCAACGCCACGGGCGTCATCGTGCACACCAACCTGGGCCGGGCGCTGCTTTCCGAGGCCGCGCAGCAGGCCATGATAGCCGCAGCCCGCAGTTACAGCAATCTGGAATACGACCTGTCCGCGGGCAAGCGGGGCAGTCGTTATGTGCACGCCGAGGCCATGCTCACCCGGCTGACAGGGGCCGAGGCGGCCCTGGTGGTCAACAACAACGCGGCCGCGGTCACGCTGGTGTTGCGCACCCTGGCCGCGGGCAAAGAGGTCATCATCTCGCGTAGCGAGCTGGTGGAGATCGGCGGCGGCTTTCGCATCCCCGACATCCTGGCGCAGAGCGGGGCAGCGCTGGTGGAGGTGGGCGCCACCAATCGCACCCGCCTGGCCGATTATGAAAACGCGCTGACCGAACGCACGGGCCTGCTGCTGAAGGTGCATCAATCCAATTATCGCATCATCGGCTTTACCGCCGAGACCAGCTTGCAGGAGCTGGTGGGGCTGGCCCAACGGCTGCCCGCGCCCATCCCCGTGGTCAACGATTTGGGCAGCGGCACCCTGCTGGACGCCCGCCCCTACGGGCTGGCCTACGAGCCCACGGTGCAAGAGAGCATCGCGGCCGGCGCAGATGTGGTCACCTTCAGCGGAGACAAGCTGCTGGGCGGACCGCAGGCGGGCGTCATCGTGGGCCGCAAGGAGATCATCGCCCGGCTCAGGCGTCAGCCGTTGACCCGGGCGTTTCGCGTGGACAAGACCACTCTGGCCGCACTCCAGGCCACCCTGGCGGCCTATCTGCGGGGAACCGCCACCGAGGAAATTCCAGTATGGCGTATGATCAGCGCATCCCCCGAGGCTCTGGCGCAACGGGCCCGGACCTGGGCCGATGCGCTGAAGGAGCAGGGCGTTCGGGTCGAGTTGCAGCCCGGGGGCAGCGCTGTGGGCGGCGGCTCATTGCCGGGCCAAACCCTGCCCACGACTTTGCTGGCTGTGCGCCATCCTCATCCCCAACGCTTTTTGGCTGCGCTGCGGGCGGGCTCGCCGCCGGTCATCGCCCGGGTGCAGGATGATCAGGTGGTCTTCGATCCCCGCACCGTCTTGCCCAAGCAAGAGCCTGTCCTGCTGAACGCTATTCGCACAGCCCTTTCACTGCTTCAATAGCAAACATCAGGCGTCTATGCTAGAATAATGGCACGGAGATCGCATAATGAGCACACCCATCCTGACAGAAACCATTATGAATCAGGTGCAGGAGCTGCCCGAGAATATGCAGCATCAGGTGCTTTCTTTCATCCAGTCCCTGAAAGCGGCATCGCGCCAGGGAGTTTCGGGTGAGGAGCTTGCGAAATTCTCCGGCGTCATTCCTCAACCTGATATTGCGACCATAAAAAAAGCCATCGAGGAAGATTGCGAACAGGTTGACTGGCATGAGTGGTAGCTATTTGCTCGACACCAGCGTTATCGTCGATATTTTTGCCGGGGATCAGCAGGTGGTTGTACGGTTGGCGATGGCCGATAATGGTTTTGTTCCGAGCATTGCTATCGGCGAACTGGCTTATGGCGCACTGAAATCAGCGCGCGTCGAAGACAACTTGAACCAAATTAAACGCTTTGCGGGCGCGAATGTGGTGATTTCTTATGATGAGGAAACGGGATATTGGCATGGCGTTGTCAAAGATGGGTTACGGAGAGCCGGACATCCTATTCCAGAGAATGACATCTGGATCGCCGCGATTGCGCTGCAATATGATTTGACGGTGGCGACAAAGGACAGGCATTTCGAGTTCGTACCAGATCTGAATGTCGAAATGTGGTGACGATGAACGCCGCTCCGGACGCATCCCATCAACCAGCTTTGCACCGATCGCCCTGGATGGATCGCCGCGGGTGGGTGACGCTGGCGTTGTTTTTGCTGGCCGCGGGATTGCTCTATTGGGCCACGCTGGATAACGGGCTGAGCCCCGGAGATCTGGAGGGGGGCGATCTCATCACCCATCAATACGCCCAGGTGCAGGCCCGCCCCTCCAACGCTCCCGGCTATCCCCTCTACACCATGGGAGGCTGGCTGTGGTTCCACGGCTGGCGATTGCTGTTTCCCCGCGCCAATCCCGTCCCCATCCTCTCCAGCTACTCCACCCTGTGGGCGCTGCTGGCCCTGGGCCTCTTTTTCGTCCTCCTTTACCGGCCGACCAAACGCAATCTGGTCATCACCCTGGGGCTCAGCGCATTCTACGCGGTCACCTACTTTTTCTGGTTCTACGCGGTCAGCACCGAGCAATACGCGTCCGCGGTGCTGCAAACCCTGGTCATCGTGGCGCTGGTCATGCTGTGGGATGAAAATCCGCAGGACGGATATCTGTATGCGCTGGCTTTCGCACTGGGATTGAGCCTGGCCCACATGGTGACGGTGCTTTTCATTGCACCGGGCGCACTCGTCTTTTTGCTGATGAAACAACCGGGCCTGCTCAAACGCAGGAAGCTCATCCTCAAAAGCGTCTTGCTGGCCCTGCTGACCCTGACGGCTTACGCCTACGTTTACATCCGCGGCGCGGCCCATCCCGAATGGTGGGGCGCAGGAGAATGGGCGACCGCGTGGCAATGGTTTCTCAGCTTCATCTCCACCCGGCAGGGGCGAGACGAAATGACATGGACGCTGCTGCCCGTCAATCCCGCCCAACCGCGCCTCATCTGGCAAGAACTGACGCCCCTGCTGATGCTGCTGGGCGGCGTGGGCTGGTGGCTGTGGGGAAAGCGTTATTTGGCGATGTTTGGAATGACCGCGGTCATTTATCTGATTTTCAGCTACATCGATCGTTTCGGCAACTGGTATCAGGTCATCATGCCTCTTTATCCCCTGGTCTTGCTGGGCGCGGCGATTTCCTTTCATCGCTTGTGGGAGATGTTTCCCCGCCGCATCTGGCGGGTGACCCTGACGCTGGTGCTGGTGGCGCTGGCGCTGCTCAAATTCAGCGAAGCGTATCCGCGGGCGAATCAACGCAATCGGCCCGAAGACACGGGCCTGACGCCCGGCTGGGTCATCCTCCGCCAGCAGCCGCCCGAAAACGCGGCCATCATCGCCGATGTGCGGGAGACGCTGGCCCTGGAGTATCTGGCTGGCGTCTGGGGCGAACGCCCGGACATCCAGATCATCCCCACCACGGACGCGGCTCAGGCCCTGGCCGAAGGACGCCCGTTGCTGGTGACGGCCAACGCCGCGGCCTACGCGGCGGCCGAAAGTGGGCTGCCGCTGCGCTACACCGCCATCGGCCCCACGTTGCTGCTGGCGGGAGATGGCGAGATTCCGCAACTGCCGCTGACGGGCATGTCTCTGGTCTCGGCCGAGGTGGGCGACGGTCTCACTCTGGCGGGCTATCAGGCGCTGTCGGGGGGGGTGGCGCCCTGGTGGGTGCGGCTGGCTCTGCGGGCCGAGCGCACGCCCGAACACGACTGGTCTATCAGCGTGCGACTGCTGAAGGACGGCTCCGAGATCGCTCAGCAGGATCACAGCGCCCCCGCGCTGGGCTTCACCCCCACCAGCAGCTTGCAGCCGGGCGAGATGGTCTTCGATGTCTTCGCCTTCGAGCTCCCCCAAGACGCCCCTGCGCCCGATGGCCTGCGCATCATCCTCTACCGGCAATTGGAGGATGGCTCTTTCGAGAACCTGGCCGTGTTGGATTTTCCCATCACCAAAGTCACCCACGTGGATTTTCCCCACGGAAGGTAGGCCTGCTGAGCCAACGTTCGAGACAGCGTTCATCAGTTTTGCAGCCTTGGCCGCTGGACTTTGCCCCCACCCCGGCCCTCCCCCGCCCAGTCGCTCCGCTCCTTTGCGGGAGAGGGAGCCGCTGGTTTGCAAAGTTTTTTGCAGGCGGAGAGCCCTCCCC
>JALWDV010000245.1 GCA_027036755.1 Anaerolineae bacterium | reverse complement strand
CGACGCAGGCTTTCCATTTCCTGCACGCTAATGCCAAGATACTGGCCCAGCACGACGGCGTGACTCTCGTTGATCATTTCCTTGTAGGAATCGATCAGTTCCTGTTTACGTGCTCTTGTGATTGGCAAGTGATATCACCTCCTTTGCCTGAAGATTTTTATCACAACTGCTAAGGTAGCCTGATTCGACCTCGAAAATGCCTTGCCACGAAGGCTCGAAGGGACGAAGATACGAAGAAAGTCTTGTATTTTCTCCTTCGTGCCTTCGTGTCGTCGCGTCTTCGTGGTTTTTGACCTCGCTACGTTAGTAGTTACTTTTTATCACAAAAAAGCCTTCGCATCAGGCCGACGCGAAGGCGCACATTCAGTCAGAAGAGATTCAGACCGGTTGGGCTTCGCCTCGGCAGGAGATTAAGCCTCGGAAGAGACGCCTGCTGTCTTCGACGGAAGGCTATTTTGTTGTGGAAAAGAGATCGTCACTTATGCAACGATGGTGCGCAAGGCGGTCAGGGCGGGAATGTCGATCTTTGCGCCCGGGCCCATGGTGGGGGCGATGACGGCCTTGCGGATGTAAGCGCCCTTGGCGGATGCGGGTTTGTTGCGGATGACGGAATCGACCACTGCCGCCAGGTTCTCCATCAGCGCGTCCACCTCGAAGCTGCGCTTGCCAAAGGGAATGTGCAGATTGCCGGTGCGATCCACGCGGTAGCTGACGCGGCCTTTGCGGGCCTCATCGATAACGCGCTTCAGGTCGCCAGGCTGCACAATGGTGCCTGCCTTGGGGCTGGGCATAAGACCGCGGGGGCCCAGCACGCGGCCCAAACGACCAACTTTGCTCATCACCTGGGGAATGGCGATGGCCATATCGAAATCGAGCCAGCCGCCCTGGATCTTCTGAACCAGCTCATCCAGCCCCACATAATCAGCGCCCGCTTCTTCTGCTATCTGTGCGGCCTCGCCATCCGCGAAAACCAGGATGCGGGTCTGCTTGCCCGTGCCTCGGGGCAGCACCACCACGCCGCGCACCATCTGATCAGCATGACGGGGATCCACGCCCAGACGCATGTGCACCTCCATGGTCTCGTCGAACTTGGCGGTGGGATGTTCTTTGAAGAAGCTCAGGGCCTCTTCAGGCGCGTAGAGTTTATCCTCAAGTTGGGACGCAACAATTCTGTAATTCTTACCGTGCTTTGGCATTTGAAACCTCCGTGGTCATAGCGGACGCATTTTTCAGCGCCCTGCCACTTTTGAATGATCAGTTTTTAGCAGTAACTGCCAGAGTAGTTGGACCCCCAATCGACCTCTTTTGCCACGAAGACACGAAGGAGACGAAGGCGCAAAGTCATTCAAAAAGACTTTATCCGTGTTTTCTCGTATCCGTGTTGAGTGAACAGGGCTACATTAGCAGCTACTTTCAG
>JALWDV010000244.1 GCA_027036755.1 Anaerolineae bacterium | reverse complement strand
GCAAGCCCGCGCCGATACCGATGAAACTCCCTTGTTACGTCATTTCGACGACCCCAGGGAGGAGAAATCTCCTCGTTAGCAAGGGGATTTCTCGGTCGCTGCGCTCCCTCGAAATGACGTAGGAGAGCCTATTTTCGGAACAGTCCAACGGCGGGCGAGCCCGCGCCGATACCGATGAAAGACGAGGACACGGATTGACACGGCCTTCGGTCACAGATTTTTTGAATTATCCGTGTTTTTCTGTGTTCATCCGTGTTCTATTTTCAAAGCAGATCGCGCAGGGCGGGCTCCAGATCGGGAAATTCGAACTGAAAACCGAGTTCGAGCAGGCGTTTGGGAACAACGCGTTGCCCTTTCAGCAGCAGATCGGCCATTTCGCCCAGGCCCGCGCGCAAAGCGAACGCGGGGGCGCTGAGAAAGGCGGGACGGCCCATGACTTTCCCCAATATCAGCGCGAATTCCCGATTGGTGACGGGGTTGGGCGCGGTCAAATTGAAGGGGCCCGACGCCCGCTCCTCCATCATCAGAAACGCCAGCGCCCGCACCTCGTCCCGAATGTGAATCCAGGGCCACCATTGCCGTCCATGGCCCAGCGGCCCGCCCAGGAAGAATTTGAACGGCGTCAGCGTGCGCGGCAATGAGCCGCCCGTCGCGCTCAAAACCAGGCCCGTGCGGGCGATAGCCAGCCGCACGCCCATCTCCTCGACGGGCTTGCTGGCCGCCTCCCAGTGAACGACCACATCGGCCAGAAAGTCATCGCCCGGCGGCGCACTTTCATCCAGAACCACGTCATCAAGCCGTCCGCCATAGTAGCCCACGGCCGAGCCCTGCACCAGTACCTTGGGTTTGGTTTGGGCCTGGGCCATGGCCGAGACCAACACATTGGTTGCATTCACCCGGCTTTCGAGGATGCGCCGCTTGCGCGCCTTCGTCCATTGGGCGGGAATAGCGCCCGTCCCGGCGATGTTCTCGCCCGCCAGGTTCACCACGACATCCGCCCCGTCCACCAGGCGCGCCCAGTCGCCGACGTTAATCCCATCCCAGAAGACCGGCAGTGCGGCATGGGGAAGATTCGCCCGCCCGGGATGGCGAGAAAGGACGATGATCTCATGGCCCGCGGGCGACAGCCAACGGATGAGCGCTCGTCCGATAAGTCCGGTTCCACCGGTGATGATGATGCGCATGAGAAACCTCCTGTCAGGGATCAATGTCATCATACCCCGTCTGCGCCATGATGGCAAGCGCCTGCTGAGGCGCTCAGCAATTTCAAATTTGGCCCGACAACAAGCCCCCCTCCCAGCCTCCCCCTGCAAGGCGCCAACCGAAGCAGGGGGAGGAGCCGCTGGTTTGCCAATCTGTTTGACAGATGGACGTCTCCCTCCCCTGATACTCGCTGCGCTCGCGTTCGGGGGAGGGT
>JALWDV010000243.1 GCA_027036755.1 Anaerolineae bacterium | reverse complement strand
CCCACCCCGCCCCTCCCCCGATACTCGCTGCGCTCGTGTTCGGGGGAGGGAGATGTCCATCTGCCAAACAGATTTGCAAACCAGCGGCTCCTCCCCCTGCAAGGCGTCGGCCGAAGCGGGGGGAGGCCGGGAGGGGGGCTTGTCTCCGAACCAAATTTCAGTACTTCACGACTTTCACTGGCCTACCGATTTGAAATCAGGGCCAAGGGCGGCCCCCACCTTTTGTTCCTCTCCCGCTCCGAGACGGGCGGGGGGGGGGAGGAGATAAGGAAGGATGCTTGGATTGGCCGCCTGTCTGCCTGCGCAGACAGACGCCTTTCACGCCGAAAATGTCCCTGAAGAGGGACATGCGGCGGAACGCCTTGAGACCTGAATTTATTCGGCGTGCGCTTGCGGATGAAATCGTGATCTACTGAATTTGAAAGTGCTGTATCAATCGCAAGAGGCCGCATTGGTCAGGAAATTCGATCATTTTCGGCGACTGGCCCGAAACAGGCCATTTCGTTTATAATGGAGCGCTATGGCTTCTGTCACATCCCTTTCAACGGCCTGGTCCATCCTCACCGAGCTGGATACAAGGCCCCTGCGCGAGCTGGTGCAGGCCCCCTTTCCGGTGGCTATCCTCAGCCGCGAGCAGGCCGACCGGCAATGGCTGGCCGACGCCCTGCGCACCGATCCCTTCACCGGACAGCTCACGCCCCTCAGCCCTCAAATCACCCTTCATCAATTGCCGCTGGGTAAAAATGATGCCCTGTGGGTGGCGCAGGCGCGGTTGGTCTTCATTCCTGTGGCGACCGGGCGGGAGGATTTGGCCCAGGAGGAGCAGGCCATTGCCCGGCTTTTGCACCTGAACGCCCATCTGCCCATCGTGGTGGTGCAGATTCGCCCCGGCGCGGGCAAGGAATTCTACACGCCCATGCTGAATGTCTGGATGGGCGCCCGGGAAATCGTGGTGGATCCGGAAGAAGAAGAGCCCTTCAGCGCCGAATTCACGCCCGTTCTCAAGATTCTTGTCCCCGAGCAGGAAATTCAACTGGGATTTCACTTCCCCGCGTTTCGCCCGACCCTGGCCAAACAGCTCGTGCGCCAGACCAGCATGACCAACGCCACCTACGCCGCCACCACGGGTCTGGCCGAGCTTGTCCCGGCGCTGCTCATCCCTGGCAACATGGCCGATTTCATTGTGCTGACCAAAAACCAGGGCCTGATGGCCTACAAAATCGCGCTGCTCATGGGCAACGACGTCGCGATGCAGGAGATGATCGGCGAGCTGGCGGGCGTGCTGGGCGGCGGCTTTTTGTGGCGCGAGACGGCCCGACGTCTGGTGGGCTTCATCCCCGGCTGGGGGATCATCCCCAAGGTGGCGGTGGCCTATGCCGGCACCTACATCATCGGCGAGGCGACCTACTACTGGTACGCGTATCACAAGCGGCTATCGGCAGAGCAGATGCGGGCCATGTACGCCCGGGCCATGGCCGAGGGCAAACAGAAAGCCGCCGAGATCATCGCAGCCATGAAACGGAAACGGGCCGGGAGAAAAGAAAGCGCGCCCCGCAAGAAACGGACGCCGCCAAAATTCCGAAAGAAGAACCCCCCCCCCCGCCAGCAATCCAATCCCCAATGAGGATAGTGCATCGTAATGCTTTCGACCGCTGATTTGCTCAAAAAAGCCGCCAATGGCGAGCGGCTCACGCCCGAAGAAGGGCTTTTTCTTTACACAGAAGGCGATCCCCGGGCCATGATGGCCGTCGCTCACGATCTGCGTCTGCAAAAGACCGAGCCGGGCCTGGTCACCTATCTGGTGGATCGCAACATCAACTACACCAACGTCTGCACCACCGATTGCCAGTTCTGCTCCTTCTACCGGGCGCCCGGCCATCCCGAGGCCTACGTCATCACCCGGCAAGAGCTGGGCGAGAAAATCGAGGAACTGCTGGCCTGGGGGGGAACCCGCATCCTCATGCAGGGCGGGCACAACCCCGATCTGCCCATCGGCTGGTATGAAGACCTGCTGCGCTGGCTCAAGGCCACGTATCCCGAGATCGAATGCGATTGCTTCAGCCCCTCCGAGATCGAAAACATCGCCCATCTGGAAGGGCTGAGCATGGAGGCGGTGCTGGAACGGCTGCACGCCGCGGGCCTGGATGGTCTGCCCGGCGGCGGCGCCGAAATCCTGGATGACGCCGTGCGCAAGCGCATCTCGCCCAAGAAGACCAAAACCGCAGCCTGGCTGCACGCCATGCGCATCGCCCAGGACCTGGGCATGGTCACCAGCGCCACCATGGTCATCGGCTTTGGCGAGACCATGCAGCAGCGCATCGCCAGCCTCACCCGCCTGCGCCAGCTTCAGGATGAATCCCTGGCCGCGCACGGCAATGGCTTCAGCGCCTTCATCATGTGGACGGCGCAGCTAAGCCACACCAACAGCATGGGGCGCAGCCGCCATCGCCACAAATATGGCGCCGATTACGACGAATATCTGCACACCAACGCCTTCGCCCGCATCTACCTGGATAACTTCACCAATTTCCAGGCCAGTTGGCCCACCCAGGGCCTGGATGTGGCCCGACGGGCGCTGTTCGCGGGCGCGAATGACTTCGGCAGCACCATGCTGGAGGAGAATGTGGTCAGCCAGGCCGCAGCCTACACCGAAAAAGAGCCGGCCATGTCGGTCTATCGCCTGCACGAGCAAATTCGTCTCGCCGGCTTCGAGCCTGCCCAGCGGGACAGCCGCTACCGCATCGTACGCCGCTTCGACCGGGTGATGAGCAAGGAAGAACTCGCTCCCCGGCCCATCCCCACCCGACTCACAATGTTGCAAGAGCCAGTTGAATTGGCATAGCAAGATCGGCTATTCGCGATTTTGCTTTGTCAAACCCCGTCACCAGTGCTAAAATAATCTCCAAGTGCAAGCACAATACGGCTAATGTGGAACAGTCCAACGGCGGGCGAGCCCGCGCCGATACCGATGAAAGACGAGGACACGGATTGACACGGCCTTCGGTCACAGATTTTTTGAATTATCCGTGTTTTTCTGTGTTCATCCGTGTTCTATTTTCAAAGCAGAAATCAGGAACCGTAGAAAAATGTCTGAACATCAATGTTGAAAAGCCTCAGTAAGACTATTCTCAAAGTAAGGCTGGTGACCGTGCAATGACGTGAGTGGCAAAACCAATCACCATTTTGCGCAAAAGATACTCGATATTACGTCCCATCGGCGCCTGCATGTAACGCAAAACCGGCACAGGTTTCGTATCCAGGATATATACGCCGTGCAAGGTGGCGTTCAGCAGCTTGGCGATGCAACTGTTGATCTCCCTAAACGATTATGGCTGATTTGCAATTCAAACTTACTGACGAAATCTGGGAAGATATGGTAATGCTGGAAGGCTCCCCTGTCACCGCTATCGTCGTCTGGGATCAATCTGTGGTGGACGAGATGCTGCTCCAGCCTGTCACCGACAGCACCCGGATATTCGTCGATATCGATCTTTATCTGGCTAATCAAACGAAACTGGAGCTTTATGGCGCTTCGGTGGCGCTGGATGAGGCAAGCGATCCTATTGTGGGATTGGAAGCCATTGGCGAGGCCCTGGCCCGATATTCGCGAGATGGCGCTTTTATCGATGAGATCGCTGCGGGCGAAGATGAGATGTTGGTGCTGGTGTTGAACAACGACCGGAACAACTTGCTCCTTATTGGCGCGTCCGCCTGGCTGGAAGACGCCTGGGATGTGCTGCCTGACGAGGCTGGCTGAACGGCTTTTTCGATGGTTTGACAGAACATCCATTCGCAAACTATAATCCTGTTCAACACTCTTTTTTCCATGTCACGTCAAGGCGTGAGTCCTGTTTTCGGAGGAGAATATGTATCAGCACGTTGTCATTGTCGGAAATCTGGGACGCGATCCCGAAATGCGTTACACGCCCAGCGGAGTCCCGGTCACCACGTTTTCTGTGGCGGTCAATCGCAAATGGAAGGGACAGGATGGCGAATTGCACGAAAAAACGACCTGGTTCCGGGTGAAAGCCTGGCGAAAATTGGGCGAGCTATGCAATCAGTATCTCACCAAGGGGCAGCTTGTGCTGGTGGAGGGCGAGATCGACGCCAGCGCCTGGACGGGACAGGATGGCGAGCCCAGAGCCAGCCTGGAATTGACCGCCAACAACGTTCGATTCCTGGGCAGCCGGAGCAGTGGTGAATTCGGTGGCGGTAGTGCGTTGAAGGAAGGCCCCAGTGTTTCTGAAGAGGATCTGCCTTTCTAGCGAATCTTCGCCTCAAACCGACAAGAAATGGGACGCGGATGAACGCGGACGAACACGGATAAAAAGATGTCATGCTTCGTCCATGTTCGTCCGCGTCCAAAAACTTGACTTGCCGTGTAATGAATGTTGATAAATCAAATCGGTCATAGTGGCGTTCGCCACGTCCGCCTGGCGATGAAGTCGCCGGGCTACAAAACAGCGCCGGATAAATCTGGCTAGTGCAAGGAGGCGTAAGTTGTTGTAGCGTTGGCTGCTTGCGCTTGCGCCCAGCCGGATATGTGATCCGGCGGGTTGAGTAGGAAAAATGCGCCGGATCGCACATCCGGCGCGGCGCATTATCATAACAAACCATACAATCATTTGGGCCTTCGTGTACTAGCCCCGCAGGGGCGCTGTTTCTAGCCGGGGGACTTTATCCCCCAGCGTTGGCGGCGGGAGCGAAGCGCCCCCGGCCTATGACCGGATTATTTTGTCAATGTGTATCAGTCGGTGAGCGCAAACTGGGGACTAATTTTAGACGGTTACTTGGCGATCACGCTGGCGCGCCAGGCCGAATTCGCCCCCGTCCGTCAGCATCCGTCTGACGCCCGCCCGCGTTCTGTCCCCGGGTTCATCGTTATTGTTTGAATTGCGCAGCCATTTTTCGCGTGAGATTCAGATACAAATCGCCATAGCGCTGACTGGGTTCGATGTACGTCCCCTCCACCCATTCATTGAAGCTGTTCACCCATAGCAGATCGGGTTGACTTTGCATTGCAGCAGCGAATGTGGCGCGATAGGTGGCGCCATCGTTGCGAGGTTTGGCAAAAGGCTGGGAGGGCACGCGGATGTCGGGGCGGCAGCCTGCGTTTCTGTCATCCCAGCCTGGGCTGATGGTGGCGATCCAGAGTTTGTCTGCGCCATAAGACCGGGCGCGAGCGGCCCACATCGGCGCTTTGAGATAGTCATTGGGATAGGCCGCGTGGAAGATTTTGTACACCCACAGGCCGTCGAAGACCGAGAGAAAGCTTGGGTCCAGTCCCTCGGCGATCCAGATGGTGGCGTGGGCGGGATCGACCTGGGCCCGCAGGCTGGCCCAGGCCTGCTGCGCCGACTGGCCTCCGGCCGCGGGCACGCGATAAACGTCGGTGAAGAAGATGACGGGCCGTCCATTGATGCGCAGGAAGTTGGGATGGCCGCCATAGTTGTTGATGAGATGGCTGATGGCGTCTCGGGTGTTGCCCTGCGTCGCTCCGGGCCAGATATGACGCAAGAAGACGACTGTGTTGTAAAAAGGTTTCCCCGCCGATTGGTTTAGCAGTGCGGCGAAGTTGCGATCCGTCCGGTCGCCGGGCCCTACCCATTGCAAGGTGAAGCCATCGACGCCGGCGCTCAAGGCCATGTCGATGTGGCGGGCGATGGCTGCTGGATCGTCTGAGTGATAGCGCTGGATCGGGCGATCTCCTGCGCTGATGTTGCAGGCGTCCCAGCCAGCGGCGTCGTACCAGGCGAAGTAGTTGGCCAACACCATTGGCCGAGCGTCGCCCCGGTTGGCAACGGCGGGCGCCGCCAGATGGGCGGGGGCGGAGGCGACAGGCGTGGGCGTCTCCGCTCCCGGCGTGGGCGTGGGGGGCGGCGTGCGCTCGGGCAGACTGTTGATGTAGTCGAACGGGCTGAGCAATTCGGTGAACAGCCAGCCTTCCTGTCCCTCGGACGTGGCTCCGAACACCCAATCGCCCGCCTGATTCCGGGCCTCGGGCACGAAGATCGTTCCCCGGGGCAGCATGGTGATGAGATCGTACACAGCGCCCGGCCCGGTGCGGAGGTTGGCCAGCTCGACCATGACTTCGGGCGGCCCGGGCGTGGGCGTGGGGGGCGGGGTGAGGACGATCATCCGGGCGCCGGTTTCTGGTTGCAGCAGGTCTTTGTAAATCCAGCCTTCTTCTCCATCCCTGGCCCGAACCATGATCCACTCGCCATCCGCGGTTTTCCCCACCAACTCGACCGTCTCGCCCAGGGGGATGATGGCGAGCACGTCGTAATCATCGCCGGGCCCGCTGCGAAGATTCACAAGTTCGCCGATGATCTCCGCCACGTAGGTGGGAAGCGGCGTGGGCGTGGGCGTGGGCGTCTCCGTAGGGGTTGGCGTTATCGTCGGCGTGGGGGTGAAGGTGGGCAGGTCTGGCAGATCAAAGGGGATGGTGGGCGAAGGCGCCAGCTCCAGAACCGCCCGGCTGATGAACGTGGGCGTGGCGGTGGGCGTGGGCGTTATGACGACATCCTGGCCGCGAGTATTGAAAAACGCCAGCACGAGAATGGCGACGAGAAGAATGAAAGCTAAAAGGATTGAGCTGCACGAGCTCAGGCGTTGTTGGACGCGACTACGAGGCATGTTTGGGGGGCTGTTGTGGACTGTATGGACATCGACGGAAGGGCGTGAGACGCCCATTTTAGCATATCCCCGCTTCCAGGGCGATCCCGCCGGTGCGGTTTGGGATGCGGCATGAGCGCAAAGATGGCTCCACCGAAAAAAAAAGTCAGTGAAACTCGCGAAAAATTGAGAACATTGGCAATCTGAGGGGGAAGTCGTCTCAACGGCCACCAGGCCGGTTTTTGTAAAAGCAAGGTAACTGCTAACGTATGTCAGTAAGTTGTCTTTCTCACTCAAACCTGACAGGTTCTCGTAACCTTGGCGGTAAGATGTGCGATTTTCATCCAGCAACGAAGCGTGCAAGGCGCTGAATCGTTCTTTTCCCGTTTACCCCGCTGGATTGCGAAGCCGGCTGGATTCAGAGAGCTCTCGGGGCGGATTCGATGAACACTGACAAAACAATCCGGTTATGGGCCCGGGGCGCTTCGCGCCCGCCGCCAACGCCGGGGATAAAATCCCCCGGCTAGAAACAGCGCCCCTGCGGGGCAGGTTCAAGGCGCCACGCACTTGAGCCTGCGGTAAATGGGTCGCACCTTTCGGTCGCTGCGTCCCTTCGAAATGACGTAGGAGAGCCGTAATGCGTGATGCGTGATGCGTGACGCCTCTTGCGGATTACGAATTACGCATTACGCCCGTTGCAGCCGCGCCCGACGTTGGCTTTGCTAACCTTCAGCAACCAGCGATCATCCTATTTTCGGAACACATAAAAAAGCCCCGGCATCGACTGCCAGGGCTTCTTTTTTGTAACTTACAGGCCACAGCAAAAAAACGCCAGAAGAAGCAACGTTGGCCATTTATGCAATTCACGTCATGCGTAAAACGTCAAACGTCAGGCCGTTATCGCCAAAGATGTGTTCTGCAATGAGCCATGGTAACTGCTAACGTATGCCAGTTGGTTGTCTTCTTTCACTCAAACCTGACAGGTTCTTGCAACCTTGCCAGTAAGATGTGCGGTTTTCAATCAGCAACGAAGCGTGCAAGGCTCCGTATCGCTGCCAAAGGAACCTGTCAGGTTAGTTCAAGCGAAAACGACCTTAGCAGTTACGAGCCATGACATCGTTACAGCAGAATGACGTTCGACGATTGACGTTTTACGGTCTTGGCATGTCGCCTGTTGGCGGCTCTAACCTTCAAGGTTGACATGTGAGCTGTATAGTCACCTTTTTTGCTATGACGAGATGGAAGCGACGCCAAAGCTGCTTCAGGCCGCTTCATATCTCTCGCATGAACTCACTCTTCATCCACCAGCGCCCGCTTCAGGATTTTGCCGGTGGCGGTCATGGGCAGCTCGGAGCGGAACTCAACCAGACGCGGATATTTGTAAGCGGCCACGCCCTCTTTGGCGAATTCGATAATCTCCTCGGCCGTGGCGGTTTCGCCTTGTTTCAGCACGATGTACGCCTTGACCTCCTCGCCCAGAGTGGGATGCGGCACGCCCTTCACCGCCACCAACGAAACCTTGGGGTGGGTCATCAGATACTCTTCGATCTCCCGCGGATAGACATTGTAGCCGCCGCGAATGATCATCTCCTTCTTGCGATCCACGATGAAAAAGTAGCCTTCGTGATCCATGCGCCCCAGGTCGCCGGAATGGAACCAATCGCCGCGCATGACATTGGCGGTGGCGTCCGGGCGCTTGTAATAGCCCTTCATCACATTGTGCCCGCGGATGACGATCTCACCCACCTCGCTGAGTTCGCCGGGTTCGGTGGGTTTGGGGATGAAGTTATCGTTTTCATCCACCAGCCCCATCTGCACGCCCCAGATGGGAATGCCGATGGAGCCGGGCTTGCGCTCCTTCCAGCGTACGTTGAAGCTGGCCACGGGCGAAGTTTCGCTGAGGCCGTAGCCTTCCAGGATGGGCACGTTGAAGCGGGCCTCGAAATTGCGCAGCAATTCCACCGGCAAGGCTGCGCCGCCCGACACCGCAGTGTGAAGATTAGCCACGATCTTCTCCATGTCGAATTCCTCTTCGGCGTGGGGATAGCTGAACAGCGCCCAGTACATGGTGGGCACGCCCGCGAAGATGGTCACGCCGTCCCGCTCCATGATGCGAAAGGCGTCGTCGGGCTTGAAGCGGGGCAGCAGCGTTATCGCGCCCCCCGAATAGAAGGACATGTTCATCACCACCGTTTGTCCAAACGAATGGAAGAGGGGTAATGTCGCCAGAGCCACGTCCTTAGGCCCGCCATCCACCAACTTCTGGCTGCCGATGGCGTTCATCACCATGTTGCTATGGGTGAGCTCCGCTCCCTTGGGCGTGCCCGTGGTGCCCGAGGTGTAAAGGATGACTGCGGTGTCATCGGGCATGGTCTGCACTGTGTCAAACACGGGCGAACCGCCAAAACCCAAAAATTGATTAAAATCGAACACCGTCTCGCCATCGCCCTCAAAAGGCTTGCCGGGGTCCGCGCTGGCCATGATCAGATGTTTGCAGGTCTCGACTTCCTCGAATCCACCCATGGCCGCTTCGCCGAACATGGAGAAGCCGACCAACGCCACCGCATCGCTATCTTTGATGTGATAAGCGACTTCTCGGGCCGTGAACAGCACATTGAACGGCACCACCGTCGCGCCTGTCTTCAGAATGCCGTAGTAAGCAATGGGGAAGTAGGGCAGGTTGGGCATCATCAACGCCACCTTGTCTCCCTTTTTCACTCCCAGCTTCTTAAGCCCGTTGGCAAACATGTTGGCGGCGGCGTTGAGTTCTGCATAGGTCATCTTTTTATCATTGAAAATCACAGCTACGTTGCCAGGATGATCCTGGGCGCTGGCTTCCAACAAGATGGACAGATTCAGCATGATACGCTCCTCCTTGAGCAAAATGATGAGTGAGGTTCTATTTAGCGCTGTCAAAAGTGCACCGCGTTATCCTGAACAGACGCCATGAGCGGCAGCACGCCGATACGGACGAAAATCCTTTGTTACGTCATTCCGACGACCGAAGGGAGGAGGAATCTCCTCGTTAGCATGGGGATTTCTCGGTCGCTGCGCTCCCTCGAAATGACGTAGGAGAGCCTATTTACGGAAAAGTATAGCCGCAAAAAGCCGATTTTCAAAACATCTGCGAGAATAAGAAAACGCCCCCGGTTTGTTGCTTCCGGAGGCGTTATTCGGCTTGATCGCCGGGAAAAGATCAATGGGATTGGTGAACAGGCGCAGGCTGGGTGAAGCTATGCACCTGGAATATGTAGACCTTTGTTTGAGGATCGAGGTAGAGGTCGGGGCTGGCGCCCGCTTTCAACGCCACATGCCCCAGGAATTCCCGGGGCTCGGGAATCTGCTTCCACACCTGGGGCAGCAACAATCCCCGCTGCCAGCCTCGCTCCACCATAACGCCATCCACGCCCGGTCGGATTTTGCCGAGCAGATCGGCGATGGATTCGTAGGGAACTTCTTGCAAAGGCGAGAGGATGGATATCTCCACCTCGGTGCGCTCCAGTTCGTCCGGGCGCAGCACGGGGAAGCGAGGATCATGGCGGGCTGCGGCGATGGCGTTCTTGGCCACATCCCAGGCCATGGGCAGCCGCGGCTCCACCGAGCCGATGCAGCCGTGCAGTTTGCCGTCGGTGTGCAGGGTGACAAAGGTGGCGGCGGGCTGGCGCAGGGGCCTCGGCAGGGCGTTCAAATCGGGCTGCCAGTGATGTTCGCCCGCGACGATGGTCTTGTGCAACGCCGTGCGGGCGATGTCGAACAGATGCTCGATATCTGGTTGGGTCAAACCATAGGGCAGAGAAGCATCGCGAACGGTTTTCACGGCTCATCCCTCCGTATAGGCGATAGCGGCATAGCCGACCACCTGACGCTGGTCGCCCGCGGTGTCGCCGGAATTGCGGTAATCCAGCAGATGGGGCGTCCAGCCCAGAGCCTCGGCGATGAGCATCAACGTGGCGATGGGATAGCGCCCGCAGGCTTCGCCGCGGATGACCGCCGCCAGATCGCCGCGAAGCACGGCCTGGATGAAATCCGTGTCCAGGCGTCGCGCTGTGGCGTAAGGATGATAATGACTCAGGTCGGAACTGACCACGATACGGGATTTGGGATCGCTGGCGATGAGGGGCTGAAGCGCTCGGGCCACGCAGTCGATATCGGGTTGTCCCAGAAGCATGGGAACGACCGTAAAGGCCCCAGACGCTATCTTTTGCAGAAAGGGCAGTTCGACCTCCAGACTATGTTCTGGAATGTGAGCGTCGTTCTGGATGGCGAGGCACGGACTGGATTCCGCCAGGGACTCCACTCGCCCGACATCCACGGCGATGCGCCCAAGCGGGGTCTCCAACGCGTGGAAGCGCCCCAACGCCGCCGCGTTCACAGGGACGTAGTGCGCCGGGCCCATGAGATAAACCGTGGCGTCATCGGGCAACGGAGCCAGCGCGCGGAAGCTGTATCCGGCGATGGGGCCCGAGTAAATGTATCCGGCATGGGGTGCGATGACCGCCCGCACCTGGCCTTGCGATTGCGGCAGCCGGGCCGCTTCGAGATAAGATTTGACCGCTCTTTCGAGCTGAACAGGACTGGCGGGGTAGAAAGCGCCCGCCACCGCAGGATGGCGAACGCCACCCACAGAAGCGGTTGGCACGCGATAAGGGTCGAACCAGGACATGATGACCTCCGTATTTCCTTATCCATGATGACCTCCGTATTTCCTTATCAATGGAATCCTTGCCTAATGGCCAGGAAATGTCTCACGCAAAGCATGTCCTGAGCCTGTCCTGAACGAAGTGAAGGACTTGGCCGAAGGAGCGCAGAGCCGCAAAGGAAAAGGCGTGGATTCGCCGCTGATAACGCGGATCAGGCGGATGGCCGCGGATAAAATCAGAAAAATCCGCGAACATCCGCACAATCCGTGTCATCCGCGGCGAATCAAAAGGTTTTGCGCGAGATCAGCTTTTTGATTCTGGCTTGTCCGGGTTACGGAATCACCAACACAGGGATTCTCGTTTGGTTGAGGATTTGCTGGCTAACGCTGCCCAGGAGCATCTCGGTGACATCCTTGGGGTTGCGATGTCCTACGAGAATCAGGTCCGCACCCACGCGATTGGCCTCTTCCAGAACGACCTGTGCGGGAGGGCCTACGATGGCCTCGCCCGTCACTTGCAGGCCCACGTCTTCCAAAAATTCGCGGGCGTCCTGCACCACGTGTTGGGCGACCTCCCGATAGCTTTTCACCAGTTCCTCGTAGCCTTCCTGGGCCGCGTACTGCTCGGGCGGCTCGTAAACATGAACAACGTGAACGACCGCTCCTTCTTTTTTGCCAAAGTGCATGGCATAGAGCAAGATGCGATCTGTGATGGCGGAGCCATCGATGGCGCAAAGAATTTTATTGAACATGGGACCTCCTCCTCTGTTTGGGGTCTCATGGAGATGGAGATTTTGAGCGAGATTATTATAATTATGCAGATTGCATGTCTGAACGTAAATGCTGAAGCAACATGCCAAGACCGTGAAACGTCAAGCGTCAAACGTCATTATCCTGTAACGATGTCACGCCTCACTGCAGGGCGCTGCTCCGCCGACAGTCACCTGACGTTTGACGTTTTACGCATGACGCGGGGTGGCATAAGTGGTCGGTGCTGCTTCATTAGGCGTCTTCTCGCCGTGACCAGTACAATTACATGAGATTCTGTTTTCAGTATAGTCGCCGATCATTAGATTTTCATCATAATGACGACAAAATACAGGACTTCGATGCAAATTGTCGTCTCGGGCGTTTTATTGTATACTGACCCCAGTCATTTTGCCCTTGCGGCGATTTCGTCCCCCGACATTCGCGAGACTTCTTGCGATTCCATCTACTGTGGTGAGTCAATATGCTTACTTCCCTCGTTGGCATTCTCCTGTTTGGCGCGGTGATTCTCATCACCGCATTTCTGGGCTCCTGGCTTGCTTTGTCCCTCAACGCCAGACGCACCGCGGTCCCGCCCCCTAAGCCGGTTGCGCAGGAAGCCGGGCCTGAAGACATTGCGCCAAGCGCCCTGGTCAGGCCCGCCGAACCGCCGCCGGTCAAACATGCCTTTGAGTTCACCGACGAGCAGGTGACGATGATCCTGGAGATGCCCATCGAAGCGCTGGCGGATGATGCGACCCTGGCTGATGTGTGGGTGGATGCGGTCAGTTGGGCGCGCAGCGCCTGGCGCGACATCCAGGAAGGCAAGCAGACTCGAGCCGAAGGCCTGGCCGGCGAGGAAACGCTGGATGAGAGCGAGATCACCCGTGAGCATCTGGAAGATTCGTTGCAACGATTGCACGATGCGGCCGAACGCCGCCGCGAGCTGCGCCTGAAGCTGAACGAACGGCGCGGCGATGCGCTGCAAAGCTCTCCAGAGGCATAATCCCACAAAAATCATGGCTCCACTGAAAACAGATTAGTGAAACTCGCGAAAAATTGAAAACATTGATAAACCGAGGGGGAAGTCGTCTCAACGGCCACCAGGCCGGTTTTTGCAAAAGCAAGACAGGTAAGCGTTTATATTTCGATAGAACGATGGCTTTCCTGAAAAAAGGCCGCGAAGACACGAAGGTGCGAAGGAAAAAGATAAGGTTTGGAGCCAGCGCCGGGGGATGAAGTCCCCCGGCTAGAAACAGCGCCCCTGCGGGGCTAGTACACGAAGGCCGAAATGATTGTATGGTTTGTTATGATAATGCGCCGCGCCGGATGTGCGATCCGGCGCATTTTTCCCGTTCAACCCGCCGGATTGCGAATCCGGCTGGACGCAAGCGCAAGCAGCTAACGATACAACGACTTACGCCTCCTTGGACTAGCCGGATTTATCCGGCGCTGTTTTGTAGCCCGGCGACTTCATCGCCGGGCGGACGTGGCAAACGCTTCCAACCGAAATGGGACGCACCCAAAACCTTTTTGCAGTGCATCCAACGCTCAACGACAACAAAGCCTCTTTGAGCCCGAGATGCTCCTGAGTCCTGGATTATTGGGACGTCTGAGAAGATCTTGAGCGCAATCATTTCGGATGGAAGCGTTCGAGCGCATTGACGAGGCGCTTTTTTAGACGCTCTACAGAGAGAAAGCCTCGCGCCCGATTGATAGCACCCAGGTGTTGAGCAACATTGCGCAGATGACTCGGCTGGAGTTGATGATCAGCGTGTTGCAGGCGGGGATGAAGGGGCTGGAAGAGGGGGAGCGTGAGGCGTGGGCGGAGAAAGCCCAGGGATATATCGAGAAACGCCCCCACGAGATCGTCTTTGGC
>JALWDV010000242.1 GCA_027036755.1 Anaerolineae bacterium | reverse complement strand
TTGGGCGATATGACCGCGGAAGAGGTGGCGCAGAGCCTGCAGGAAGGCGTCTCCCAGTGGTTCCAACCCAAGAAATAATCACCTGATCCCCTCTCGTGGATGGTTGGCGGGCGTCCCCCGCTCGCCAGCCATCCTACCTTGAGGAGCGCCGAGATGACCGCTACGACAGCCAATCGAACCGGGAAGAAAAAGGGCAAACACGCCAAAGGCGTGGGCAGCGGCGCACCGCCATGGACGGTGATCGCTCTGTTCATCCTGCCTGCATTTTTGCTTTACACCGTCTTCATGGTCTGGCCTCTGTTCCAATCATTGTATTTCAGCTTTTTCGAGTTCAAGGGATTGGCGCGCGGCGGTTTTGTGGGGCTGCGCAACTTCCACGAGTTATTCACCCGCTATCCGCTCAACGAGCAACTGCCCCGGGCCTTCTTGCATAATGTCTACTTCTTCATTGGCACCATGCTCATCCAGAACACCCTGGGGCTTTTATTTGCCAAACTGCTTTACGCCTCTCGATTTGGCAAACGCTTTTTCCAGATTGTTTACACCACGCCCTATCTGATCAGCGCCCTGGTGGTGGGGTATCTGTGGAGCCTGATGCTGAATCCGCTGTTCGGGCCGGTGAATCAGGTGCTGAAAGCCATTGGCCTGGGCGCGTTGGCCCGGCCCTGGCTGGGCGATCCCGCCACCGCCCTGCCGGTTATCATCCTGGTCAACGCCTGGCAATGGGTGGGATTTCCCATGCTGCTTTTCTCGGCAGGACTGGCAGGCATCGGCGATGACTTGCGAGAGGCGGCCCGCATCGACGGCGCCACGAGCTGGAAACTGTTTCGCTATATCGAGCTCCCCCTGTTGCTTCCGGTCATCGGCATTGTCACCGTGCTCACTTTCATCGGCAACTTCAACGCATTCGGCATCGTCTGGGCGATGGGCGGCGTCAATGGCGAACCGGCCGGAGCCACCGACGTGCTGGGCCTGGTCTTCTATCGCACGGCGTTTCGGGGCGGCGTCGACGCATTCGGGCTGGCCTCGGCCCTGGCAGTGCTGATGTTCATCTTCATTTTCGGCGTCTCCATGATCATGCTGGGACGTTTCCGTCGCTGGGAGGAGGAACTCACATGAGCCAGCCAACTTCTTCATCCCGACGCATCGATCTGGCCAATATCGGAGCCAATGTGCTGTTGTGGGGATACGCGGCCATAGTGCTCGCGCCCTTGCTGTTGGTGATCAGCAACGCGCTGCGCCCGACCCGGGAGATATTCAAAAATCCCGTCGGTCTCCCCACCTCCCCCAGTCTCGACAGCTTTGTGAAAGCGTGGGAAGAAGCCAGCTTCAATGTCTACTTCTTCAATTCGCTGATGATCACTGTCGCCTCGGTTATTTTAGCCACGGCTGTGGCTGCATTGGCGGGCTACATGCTGG
>JALWDV010000241.1 GCA_027036755.1 Anaerolineae bacterium | reverse complement strand
TCGGGCGAGTCTGCAATCGGCGTGATGCGTAATGCGTAATGCGTGAGGTCGTCACGCATCACGTGTCACGCATTACGTCTCTCCTACGTCATTTCGAGGGAGCGCAGCGACCGAGAAATCCCCTTGCAGTCGAGGAGAACTGCGCTCCCCTTCACCCCGGCCTGAGCTATCGCCCCAGCAACCAGGCCCAAAACGAGCGTTTTCGGGGCGCAGGGGAGGGCGCGGCGGCCTCCTCGGCCCCGGCCTGACTCGATTCCGCAGCCTGCGGCTTGGGCTCGGGCGCTGGCTGGGGTTGAGGCTGGGCCTGCTGCGGCGCGGGTGGCGCGACATCCCGGCGCACGGGCTGAGGCGCAACCGCGGGGAAAGCAGGCGCAACAGCGGGCGCTGCCGCGGGCGGGGTTTGCCGCCGCACCAAATCATCCATCTGCCGCTGCAACTGAAAGAGATACGCCTCCAACTGGCGCATCCGCTCTTGCTCATCCTTGCGATTTTTCTCCATCTCCCGCTTCATCTCGAAGATTCTGCGCTCCGTCTCCACCATGCGCTCGCGCAGATTTTTGTTTTCTTCCTTGAGATTGAAATTATCCTGAAGCAGCACCCCCAGCAGCTCCCGTTCGGTCTGCTGGCCCGTAATCAACATCTGCTGACTGCCCGAAAGCGAGGACAGCAACTGCGCCATCATCCGCCCCACCTCCACCGCGTCCTCCCCGGGCGTCATCTCCAGCCGCTCGCCTTCATCGACCACGATGACCTCCTCGCCCGGCTCCGCCGCGTCCGGTTGCATCTCGACCTCCCCTTCCACCACCTGGGCTTCTGGCTGGAAGGTCGTCTCCAGCTCGCGGGCCGCCTGCTCAAAGGTGTAGCCCTGGCTCAGCAAGACCTTGCAGCGGGCCAACACCGCCATATCCTGCGGCGTGTAGCGTCGATGCCCGCGCGCGCCGTTTTCCCTGACCGCAGCATTGGCCTCGGGCGAAAGAAAGGGCGCGAAGCGCCGGGACCAGCGGCGCAGGGTGGACGCGGGAATGCCCAGCCGACGGGCTGCGTCGGCCGGGCGCAACAGGGTTGGATCGGCTTGAGGCGCGCCGGAGGTTGTTTTGGCGGACATACGGAATATTCGGCCGTCTTCCGTCCGACACGGCGGCGGAGAAGTCAGGGAACGACCCGATATTCGGTGTCGATCACATCATCATCCACCGAGGCCGTCGTGGCGCTGCCGGCGGCGCTATCGCTGACGCCGCCGCGAGGATCGGTCGCTCCTCGCCCCTGGCGATACATATTCACGATGTCTTCGGGCGCCAGGGCGATGAACGCCCGCAGCAACACCATCAGCACCGCTATGTCATCCAGTTGGCCAAATCCCAGCAGGGCGTCGGGAATGATGTCGATGGGCGAGATCAGGTAAACAATCCCCAACAGGGGAATGCCAAAACGCACCAGAGGGGTGACGTTTGGATCGCGAAAGAGCTTCCAGGCCAGCTTGCCCTGATTGATGAAATCGACAAGGGAGAAGGATTTTTTCTTGTCTGATTGATTCGTCATTCGAAAAACTCCGATACAGGTGAGGAAAAACGGTCGTCACCTCTTATACGAAGATTATCCTAACAAGGTTTCATGGTTTCGTCAAGTAAATCGCTCATGTGACCGAAAATCGTGGTCGATCGGTAACTGCCAACCGATGTCAGTTGGTTGGCGTTTTCCTCTCAAACCTGACAGGTTCTCGTAATCTTGCAGGTGCGACGCACTTGAGACTGCGGTAAGTGAGTCGCACCTTTCGGTCGCTGCGCGCCCTCGAAATGGCGTAAAATCTCACGCAATGCCGCAAAAGCCGCCAAGAATTCTTTGCTTCTTTTTCCCTTTGCGCCTTGGCGACTTTGCGTGAGATCGATTTTCAAAGCAGACGGCAAAGAAAAACCCCCTTCCCAAAAGGCAAGGGGGATCGAAATCGAAAAACGAGAGTAACTATACACACCTCCCCTTTCATAACGAGGCAAAAACCACGAAGACACGAAGGCGCAAAGACACGAAGGGAAAAATAGAAGGTTTTCTTCGTGTCTTCGAAAAGCTTCGAGCCTTCGTGGCAAAGCGTTGTATGGGATACCTGTATAAGTTACAAACGAGAGGGGTTACTTCCCGCTCAGCGCCTGCTCGATGATCTGCTGGAAGACCTCATAGGGCTGAGCGCCGTTGACGAACTGGCCGTTGATGAAGAAAGCGGGCGTGCCCTGAACGCCGGCCGCGACGCCTTCCTTCTGATTCGACATCACCTTGTCCTTGTAACGCTCCTCGGTGATGCAGGTGTCGAAGGCCTTTTCATCCAGGCCCAGATCCTTGGCGAAGCCCTTGAAAACGCTGGCCGCGTCGTTGTTACCCGACCATTGTTGCTGCGCCTCGAACAGTTTGTCGTGCATCTCCCAGAATTTGCCCTGCTCGCCCGCACACTCGGCAGCAATGGCCGCAGAGACAGCCTGCGGATGAATGCGTGTGAGGGGGAAGTGCTTGAGCACATAGCGCACCTTGCCCGTCTCCACGTAATTGTCCTTGATTCGGGGCAAGGTCTCCTGGTCGTAACGCTGACAGAAGGGGCATTGGAAATCGGTGAACTCGACGATGGTCACCGGCGCATCGGGCGAGCCCATCACACTGACGGTTTCGGGCTCGAAATCGGTGTCGGGCGTGGGCGAAGGCGTGACAGTGACGACGGTGTCGGGCAGAGAGCCGGTTTCCTTCTCTTGCAGCATGGCGGCGATGATGGTGTCCAGTTTCTCGGCGTCCACGCCGTCCTGGATCACGCGGCCGCCAATGACGACGCCGGGCAGATCATGGAACTCGAGATCGCGCGCCTCGAAATAATCCTGCTTGACGGTCTCCAGAGTCTCCTGATTATCCATACAGGCGTCGAAAGCCTCGGAATCCAGGCCCATGTCCTTGGCGGTTGACTTCATAAGATCGATGATGGCCGGCACTTCGCCCGCCTGGCTCCAACTGGAATCCCGATAGAGCCATTTGCTCATCTTCTCATATTCGCCCTGATTGCCCGCACACTGGGCGGCCAGACTGGCAACCACCGAGGGATCGCCGCCCGCCACAGGAAACTCCTTGTGCACGATGCGCAACTTGCCCGAATCCACATATTTCTTCTGCAATTCGGGCAGGATGTCGTTGGCGTAAACCACACAGTTGGGATAAGCGTAATCGCACCATTCGTACATGGTGAGCGTGGCGTCATCCTGTCCCACTGTGCTGTTGGGCCGTTCCGATGGCGCAAAGCCCTCGGGCGCTTCGGGCGGAAAGATGGTCTTGCCCATCGCAGCGTCGACATCCTGAAAACCAGTGTCGGGCTCGGGCGTGGCCGCCTGGGCGTTTTCGTCGACGGTTGGCGCTACCGACGGAGCGGGCGTGGTCGTCGCGCCCGCGTCAGCAGCAGGCTGTACAGGATTCTGGCAGGCCGCCAACATCCAGGCCAGAACCAGCAAGGCAAAGATGAGAAGGATGGGTGAAAAGCGTTTCTTGAAAAGTTGCATGTAAAACCTCAAATGAGAATAAAGATAGATGTGATATTTGTCAAACGTTGGAAAGAGGATAATCGTTCCCGATGAATAGAGTGAAGGTAACTGCTAACGTATGCCAGTTGGTTGTCTTTTTTCACTCAAACCTGACAGGTTCTCGTAACCTTGGCGGCAGGATGTATCGTTTTCAGCCAGCAACGAAGCGTGTAAGACACTGGATCGCTGCCGAAGGAACCTGCCAGGTTCGTTCAAGAAAACGACATTGCAGTTACGAGTGAAGGCCGAAAAACGGGAACGACGCAGGCTCTTCCGGTCTTTTGCGTCCCGGCTTATGCAATCGCCTCAGATAATCGAGGAAGCGCTGCGTCTTTGGCGGAAAGGACAGGATTTCGAATTGGCCACTGGATGGCGATGGCGGGATCATTCCAGATAACGCCGCTATCCAGCTCGGGCGCATACTCGGCCGTCACCTTGTAGCTGACATCCGCCACATCGCTCAAAACAAGAAAACCGTGGGCGAAACCGGGCGGGATGTAAAGCATCCGATGGTTCTCGTCCGACAGGATTTCGCCCACCCATTGACCAAAAGTCGGCGAATCGGGACGGATATCCACGGCGACATCGAAGATGACGCCGCGAACCGCCCGCACCAGCTTGCCCTGGGCCTTGGGCGGTTTCTGAAAATGCAGGCCGCGCAACACGCCTTTGCTCGAACGAGAGTGATTATCCTGCACAAAAGTCTCGTCGATGCCATTGGCCGCGAAATCAACGTACTTATAGGTTTCGAGGAAGAAACCGCGGGCGTCGGGAAAGACGCGCGGCTGCACAAGGATAACATCCGGAATCTGCAAGGGCGTAAAGGTGAAAGGCATAGCGTCGATGAAGGATGACAGGTTGACAAAGGGAGCAATTCCAAAT
>JALWDV010000240.1 GCA_027036755.1 Anaerolineae bacterium | reverse complement strand
CGCAAAAACCGGAGCCTATTTTATTTCAACGCATCACTCGCTTTATCGCTCGATTAGGCAGCGTTCATAATCGGCCCCCACGGGCCAGGGCTGCCTGATTGGCGAAGGTATTGTGTGGGAGAAGATGTTTCTCTTTGAGATTATAGCAAGGTTTGTCAAATTGGGATAACACCGGGGGTGGACATCACTGTGGTTCGCCCTCCAATTCGCCTGACAAGGCGGCTTGATGTTTCGCCAGGCCCGGTGGTATGCTATCGCCCATGACTGATTCCCGCCCGAAACGCCCGCACCCCGGCCGCTGGCTGCTACTCCTATCCGCGTTCATTGCGCTTGGCGGCGCTGCCTGGGGCCTGAAGGAGGGGCCGCTGGCGCTGGCCGATGCAGTGGGCTACGCGGTCTGCCATCAGATTACGGTGCGCGCCTATGTCTTCGGCGATCTGGTGATGCCCTTGTGCGCCCGCTGTTCGGGCCAATATCTGGGAGCGATGGCGGGCTTTTTCATGGCGTTCGTCTGGGGCCGATTACGGGCCTCGGGCCCGCCTTCGCGCGGGATTATGATCACACTGGCGGTTTTTCTGGCGGTCTGGGCCTTCGATGGCGTCAATTCCTACATCTTCCTGCTCACCCGAGAGCCTTTTCTCTACACGCCGCACAACATCCTGCGGCTGATAACGGGCATGTTGCAGGGCGTGGCCGTGAGCATGTTCTTCCTGCCCTTCTTCAACCAGGTTTTCTGGCGAGAGCCTGATCCACGGCCCGCGCTCACCGGCTGGCGCGATCTGGGACTTGTCTTGCTGCTGACCGCGCTGCTGACCCTGGCGGTGAACAGCCGCTGGACGCCGCTTTTTTATCCCCTGGCGTTTCTCTCGGTGGCGGGCGTGTTTCTGCTTTTGAGTCTGGTGGGGACGCTGGTTGTGGTGATGTTGTTTCGGGCTGAGAACACCGCCGAATCCCCCCGCGATTTTCTGCTGTTTTTCATCCCCGGCATGGCGTTCGCTGTGCTGCTCATCACCGGCGTCGACGCTTTGCGGGCCTGGCTGGAAACCACGCTGGGATTTTCGATATCGGAATGACATTGGCTGTACTGAAAAAACCTTCAACACGGAGGCACAGAGCGCACGGAGGGAGAAAAAGGTGAGATTTGGAGAGAAATTTCTCTGTGAACTACCACTATTTTCTCCGTGCCCTCCGTGTCTCCGTGGTGAAATGACCTTTTTGCAGTGGAGTCGACATTGACTCTGCTGAAAATGTTTTGGGTGTGTCCCAAATGATTTGGAAAGTTAAAATAATCGGCATGGTTCAGATCGTCCTTCCTGCATCTTTACAATTTCAATACGGTCAGCGCCTGGCAAAGCACGTCCAAAGTAAAGCGTCAAAACGTGGCGAAAAAGGTAACTGCTAACGTATGCCAGTTGGTTGTCTTTTCCCACTCAAACCTGACAGGTTCTCGTAACCTCGGCGGTAGGATGTGCGGTTTTCAGCCAATAACGAAGCGTGCAAGGCTCTGAATCGCTGCCAAAGGAACCTGTCAGGTTAATTCAAGCGAAAACGACCTTAGCAGTTACCGAAAAAGGCTCTTTTTTACGTTTGACGTATGACGTTTGACGGAGAAATTGTAAAGATCGTTATTGAATGAGAATGAACAATGCCGTCTCACGCAAAGTCGCAAGGACGCCAAGGAAAAAATTGGTTTCGCCAAGAAAAATGGCTCGAAATCCCTTTTTTCCGCTTTTATATTCCTGATGACTTTGTGGCGGGTGTTTTTTCAGGAAACCCAGCAATTGCAATCCCGGCATTGCCTTGATTTCGTGCTATAATGGAACTATACGCGTTCCAAGCATTCTTCTCTCCAGAGAATTCCCCCGGAGGTTCTCATGGATTACGGCAAAGCCCTCAAATTTACATTCGAAGACAAAAACTGGATCGGCGTCATCCTCATTGGCGGCGCGTTGGGTCTGGTCGGGCTGTTCTTCTTCTGGACTCTGATTATTCCCATCCTCACCGGCGCGTTGCTCTACGGCTACATGATGCAGCTCGTTCGGGATGTGCGCGATCAACCTGACGCAGGCCTGCCCGCCTGGACCGATTGGGGCCAGAAGCTGGCGGATGGATTCAAGCTGCTGATCGTGCAATTCATCTGGTCGATCCCCTTCTTCCTGTTCTTCATTCCAGTAATGTTCCTGCTCGTCCTGGCGGACATTTATCCCACTTCTGAGGCGCTGGCCGCCCTGGCGAGCATCGGCGTTGCGGGCGCGATTTTTTTGGCCGTCATTTACGGCGTCATCCTTACTTTCCTTATGCCCGTCATCACCATCAATCTGGTGGTGAAGGGGAATCTTTCCGCGGGCCTGGAAATGGAGACTATCTTCAGCATCACAAAATCGCATTTCGTCGACATCCTCCTCATCTTTATCCTCGTCTATGGCGTTTCCTACATCGCCGGTTGGATTGGTCTCCTTTTGCTCTTCGTTGGCATATTTTTCACTAATTTCTGGGTGTTGTTGGTGCAAGGGCATCTCTACGGCCAACTGGCCCGCCTGGCCCTGCCCGTGGTCGATCCCGCGGATACGCCCTTGCCAGTCCCCGCCGCTCCTCAACCTGAGCCCGCCACCGATTGACAGCATCCTATGAACAAACGCATCCTGTTTCTCATCCTCCTGATAGCGGCTCTTGCCGTCCTGCTATCCGCTTGCAGCAATGGCGGCGTCGATCCTGCCAAGACCGTTGAGCAATATCTGCAGGCCAAGGTCGAAGGCAACGAGAAGGCCATTCGTCAGTTGCTTTGTTCGGAAAAAGAGGCGGACGCCTTTCAGGAGATCAACGCCTTCACCAGCGTCTCGGGCGCTCACATCGAAGGCATGAACTGCCAGCGCGTAGATGACAGTGACATCGTCAAATGCGATGGCAAGATCGTCGCCACCTATGGCAAAGAAGACACCGAATTCCCCCTCACCGCCTACCGCGTCGTGCAGGAAGACGGCGAATGGAAGTGGTGCGGCGAAGCGCCCGTTCCGTAATCCCGCCCGCCTTCCGTGAATAGAACGCAAATAACACAGAAAGAACTGATCCACGCAGATAAAATCAAAAGGGTGCGTCCTTTTTCGGTTGAAGAGCCGCAGCGCTGTGCTGACCGACTGAAGTCAGACTCTTCAGGCCTGCGGCCAATGGACGGCCTCCGCCGTCCAAAATCACACTGACTAACTGGTCGCCGAAGGGCGACCGTTGGCGCAAAGCGCCTAAAAGGCCCGAGTTCACTCGGCTGGTGCGCCCGGCTAGCGCCAACTCGTTTAGGACGCACCCAAATCAAAACAATCTCTCCTACGTCATTTCGAGGGAGCGCAGCGACCGAGAAATCCCCTTGCAAGCGAGGAGATTCCTCCTCCCTGCGGTCGTCGGAATGACGTAGCAAGGGGTTTTCATTCCTTATCGGCGCCTTCCCGCTCATGGCGGCTGCCCTCTGAACATTACTCACCGCCTCTCTCTTGCCTCATTCACTCCCCGCCCTCGCCTCCTTCATCGCTCAACCGGAGAAAAGCTGGCCCTGCAACAGCGTCGTTATTCAATGCCTGACTCGCCCGTTTGTGCCAGCTTACCGCGCGCCCGAACAGGCCGACAAAACGGTCATCGCCCGCCACATCGCCGAGGGCGTGGCCATCCTGGCCGAGCGGCTGCGACGCCTGCCCCGGGCCTATCCCCACTGGCATCGCTTCGATCCCGCGGCCTATTTCGATCTGCATCCCAGCCAGGTGGACGCCATGGTGCGCATCGAGGCCCTGGGCGCAACGCTGGATGTGACGATCTACGCCGACCTGCTCTCGCCCGCATTCCGCCGGGCCGAACGCTTTTGGGCCCGGGAGTTCTGCCCAGCCTATTTTGCCGCGGGCAAAAAGGACGCCTTCGACGCGCATTTCTGGCAGCGCATCTTGCCCGCGATGCAGCGTCGCTTGCAGGAGGCCCGGGCGGAGATCGCCCTGGCCGGGGAGCTGCTTTTCGGCCGGGGGGATGTCACCTTTCTTGCCGTCTCGGCAGCCAGCGATGAGCGGGCCAGCCACCAGCACCGCATCCCCGATGACGAGGCCCTTCTCACCCTCTACCAGGACCTCCCCACCCTCACCCTGCGCCGCAGCTACGACATTCTGGAGATGATCGGGCCCGCGGCCTCGACTCGACACCGATAAAATCCGAAATTCACAATCCCAAATCCGAAATTCCTATGAAAAACATCCTCGTAACCGGCGGCGCCGGCTTCATCGGCGCCAACTTCGTGCACCACATGCTGAACAAATATCCCGATTATCACATCGTGGTGTATGACAAATTGACCTACGCGGCCAACCTCAACAATCTGGCCGATGTCAGCGATGATCCTCGCTACGCGTTCGTGCGGGGCGACATCTGCGATCCCGAGCGGGTCGAAGAGACCATCAAGAAATACGACATCGACACCATCGTCAATTTTGCGGCCGAAAGCCACGTGGATCGCTCCATTATGAACCCGGACGCGTTCATCAAGACCGACGTGTACGGAACCTACGTGCTGCTGGAGGCGGCCCGCAAGCTGGGCCTGGAGCGCTATCACCAGATTTCCACCGATGAGGTCTATGGGCACATCCCGGCCGGCTACTCCTCGGTGGAGACCGACCCGGTGGCTCCTCGCAGCCCCTACGCGGCCAGCAAGGCCAGCGCCGATCTGCTGGTGCATTCCTATTTCATCACCTACAACCTGCCCGTGACCATCACCCGCGGGGCCAACAACATCGGGCCTTATCAATACCCCGAAAAAGTCGTGCCCCTGTTCGTGACCAACGCGCTGGAGGGCAAGCCCCTGCCCGTGTATGGCGATGGCCGCCAGATGCGCGATTATCAGTGGGTGGGCGACCACTGCGAGGGCATCGATTTGGTGCTGCACCAGGGCGAGATGGGCGAGGTCTACAACGTGGGCACGGGCCAGGAGATCGAGAATCTGCGCATGGTGGAGATTTTGCTGGACGAACTGGGCGCATCCCGCGACCTCATCCAGTTTGTGGAAGACCGCCCGGGCCATGATCGCCGCTATTCGCTGAATGTGGACAAGCTCAAATCTCTGGGATGGCAGCCCCAGCACGACTGCGAAGCCGCCATCCGTCGCACCGTGCGCTGGTACGTGGAGAACGAATGGTGGTGGCGGCCCATCAAGGAAGGCGAATTCCGCGAATACTACGAAAAGCAATACGGCAGCCGCAAGGTGCTGAAAACGGGCCTCGACGGCTGATCATTCACACACCCCCATAGAAAGGACGCCTCTTTTACCGTGAAAATCATCTACTACAAATCCATCATCTGCCCCAGGTGCATCCCCACCAACCGCCTGATCAAACGACTAAAACGCGAGCACCCCGAGATCGAAGTCGAGGAGATCGAGATTATCACCCACATGTCGCGGGCGAAAAAGGACAATGTGCATCACGTCCCCACCATCATCGCGGGCGGCAGGCGCTTTTTCGCCGCCCCTTCGATAGAGGAATTGCTGGCGGCGGCGCAAGCTGAGCCGGTCTTCGGCTAAACGCCAAAAAACAGCAACTCCCTCCCCTGCAAAGGAGCGAAGCGACTGGCGGGGGAGGGCCGGGGAGGGGCAAAGCTCTGGCGGCCAGGCTGGGAAAGGGAACTGATTTCTGGACGTGTACAACGCTTGCAGGCAAGGGGAGCCGAATCAGGACTCGGCTCCCTTTTTCTTGGGCGCGATCACCCACATGATCAGGTAGATGAGCCCACCGGGCAGGCCGCCGGGCATGAACAAAAACAGAAAGAGGATGCGAAACCACCAGGGGCTGACGCCGAAAAACGCGCCCAGTCCGCCGCATACGCCTGCGAGGATGCCGTTTTGTCGTTCGAGCTTTTTGTAGGAAGTGGTCATTGGGAGTGAAGAATGAAGAGTGAAGAGGTAACTGCTAACGTACCCTGGTTAACAAACCACAAAGGGCGCAAAGGCACTAAGAACATGAAGAAAAAATGTATAAATTCCCCTTTGTGCCTTTGTGTCTTAGTGTTCTTAGTGGTTTTTGGGTGACAACTGGTGACGACCTTAGTCGTTACGTGAAGAGTGAAGAATTGAGAGTTGGGGACGTTCATTCAATGATACGTCGGATGAGGGGATGGGGTTTCTGACGAACGGGCGCATCTTGGGAGGAATCGGATGGATATGCTACAATTTGGTTGCTTTTTCGTAACTATACAGGCCACGGCGAGAAAACGCATGGCGAAGCAACGTCGGATTTTATGGCAACCCTCGTCATGCGTAAAACGTCAAACGTCAGGCGGTTGTCGACAGAGCAGAGTCTTGCAATGAACCATGATTTTGTTATGGCAGGATGACGTTTGACGCTTGACGTTTTACGATCTTGGCATGTCGCATGTTGGCGGCTCGAACCTTCAAGGTTTGACATGTGATCTGTATAGTCACCATATTTCTCTCAATTTCATCCTAATGACCACCTCGCTCGTTGGCAAATCAGGTTTTGCGCACGGACGGTGGGGGTCGGCGGCCAAGGGCGCTATGGGGGATTTCCCCCGACTGTCCTGATCCCGACGCCCGCTTCGCCCGCGCGCATCATGCGCGCCCGTCCGACTTCTGCCATCTCCGCCTGATTCTCTGCCCAAGGAGCTTTTATTATGCCCGAAAAACCTTCATCCCAACGTTATCTTGTCTGCGTCGCCTGGCCCTACGCCAGCGGCGACCGCCATCTCGGCCATGTGGCCGGCGCTTATCTGCCCCCCGACATCTACGCCCGCTACCAGCGCCTGCGCGGCAACGAGGTGCGCATGGTCTCCGGCTCCGACACCCACGGCACGCCCGTCATGCTGCGCGCCCAGGAGGAAGGCGTCACGCCCCAGGAGATCGTGGCCCGCTACCACGGGCGCTTTGTGGAATCCTTCAAGGCCCTGGGCCTCAGCTTCGATCTCTTCACCCACACCGACACCCAAAATCACTGGGACACCACCCAGGAGCTTTTTCTCAACCATCTGCACAACGGCTACATCTACAAAGACAAGCAGCTTCAGCCCTACTGCCTCATCGACGAGCAGTATCTGGCTGACCGATTCGTCGAGGGAACCTGCCCTCATTGCGGCTATGAGCACGCCCGCGGCGACCAGTGCGACAACTGCGGCAGCCCCCTGGACCCCATCGAGCTCATCCATCCCCGCTGCAAGATCTGCGGCCAGGACAAGATCGAGTTTCGGGAAACCGAGCACTTCTTCTTCGATCTGGGCAAGGCCAGCCCCGCCCTGGCCGAATGGCTGAACGAGGACAAGGAGCACTGGCGCACCCATGTCATCAACTACGCCCGCCAGCAGGCCGAAAGCGGCGAACTGCGAGGCCGGGCTGTGACTCGCGACATCGATTGGGGCATCGACGTGCCGGTGGAAGGCTACGAAGACAAGGTCATCTACGTGTGGTACGACGCGGTCATCGGTTATCTCAGCGCCACCCGCGAGGCCATGCTGCTGGAGGGCGCGCCCGAGGCCTGGCAGGACTGGTGGTTCGACCGGGACGTGAAATCGGTCTACTTCATCGGCAAGGACAACATCCCCTTCCACGCCATCTTCTGGCCCGCCATGCTCATCGCGGATGGCCGCGGCATGAATCTGCCCTACGACGTGCCCGCCAACGCCTACCTCAACATCGAGGACAAGAAGATCAGCACCAGCCGCCGCTGGACCATCGATCTGCCCGACTTCCTCTCCCGCTACGACCCCGACCCCCTGCGCTACGCGCTCACCATCAACGCGCCCGAGACCCGGGACGTGAACTTCACCTGGGAGGAGTTCCTGCGGCGCAACAACGAGGAGCTGGTCGCGACCTGGGGCAACCTGGTCAACCGCACCGTGGGCTTTGCCTACAAGCGCTTCGAGGGCAAAATCCCTCAGCCGGGCGAGTTCGACGAGGTCGACCGGGCGCTGCTGAAAGAATCGGAAGAGGCGTTCGAGCGGGTCGGGGCCGAGATCGACGCGGTGCGGCTGAAGATCGCGCTGAGCAAGGCCATGGAGCTGGCGCACGCCGCCAACCGCTATCTCAACGAGAAAGCGCCCTGGACTCAGATCAAGACCGATCCCGCCGCGGCGGCCACCACCATCTACGTCACCTTGCAGGTCATCGACCGACTGAAGGTGCTGCTGCATCCCTTCCTGCCCTTCACCACCCAGGAGCTGCACAAATTCCTCGGTTACGATGATGATCTCTTCGGCGAATTGACCATCGATGAGATCGAAGACGCCCGCGGCGTGCACAAGGCCCTGCGCTACGACGGCTCGGGCGTGAACGTGCGCTGGGAGCCTACGACGTTGCCCGCGGGCCAGGCCTTGCGCAAGCCCCACGCCCTCTACAAAAAGCTGGACCCCGCCATCGTCGAGGAAGAGCGGGCCCGGCTCCAGGCCCGTTTGGGCCTCGATGGGTGAAGCGGGCCCGGCGAAAAAATGCCTCCCGCGTCGTAACTACTAACGTAGCAAGGCCAAAAACCACGAAGACACGACGCCACGAAGGCGCGAAAGGTGAGAAATAAGGATTTTCTTCGTGTCTTCGTTCCTTCGAGCCTTCGTGGCAATGCACTTTCAAGGTCGAATCAGGCTGGGTGCGTTCCAATTTGGGGGCAAATTTTGCCGACCGTCCGTCGCCAAGCGTTGCCGAGTGGCGTCTGCCACGTCCGCCCGGCGATGAAGTCGCCGGGCTACAAAACAGCACCGGATAAATCCGGCTAGCCCCGCAGGGGCGCTGTTTCTAGCCGGGGGAGTTCATCCCCCGGCGCTGGCGGCGGGCGCGAAGCGCCCTGGCCCAAACAGGACTACTTTGTCAACATTCATCAGTCGGCCAGCGCGCCCCAATTTTGAAACGCACCCATCTGGCTACCTGAGCTGTTACCTCGCGTCACTTCCATGATAAAATGCAAGGTCATGCAATAGCCATGACATCGAGAGGATCAGGAACACCGCATTCGTTTTCGACGTTCAACATGTCCAGCGTCTCTCATTCCCCTGATCTTCGACCGCACCACCATGAATCACCCTTCCAGGATATTCTTACATCGCCGCCGCCAGGAACGCATCCGGCGGGCGCAAACCCCTGCATGGAAGAAACTCATCGGCGTCGCCGCCGTGATCTTCATCCTCTTCACCGCGCTGACTGTCACCGTCGCGGCCAGCGGCGCGGCCGTGGCGGGCGGCGTGTATTATTACTTCACCCGCAACCTGCCCGATCCCAGCACCATCGTCACCGAACAGGAAAATTTCGAAACGGTCAAAATCTACGACCGCACGGGCCAGGTGCTGCTGTACGAATCCATCGATCCCCGGCCATTCCGCGGAGATCGCACCTACGTCACCCTCACCCAGATCAGCCCCTATCTCATCAACGCCACCATCGCCCTGGAAGACCGATCCTTTTGGGATAATCCGGGCGTCAATTTGCGGGGCATTGGCCGGGCGTTCATCCAGAATCTGCAAGGGGGAGCCATCCAGGGCGGGTCCAGCATCACCCAGCAGTTGGTGAAGAATGTGCTCATCCCGCCCGAGGAGCGCTTTCAGCGATCTTACACCCGCAAGATCAAGGAAGTGCTGATGGCCATGAAGATCACCCAGGAGTATGACAAGACGCAGATCCTGGAGTGGTATCTCAACAACAATTTCTACGGCAATTTCAGCTATGGCATCGAATCCGCGGCTCAGACTTACTTTGGCAAATCGGCCAAAGACCTGAATCTGGCCGAGGCTGCGATGCTGGCGGCCCTGCCCCAGTTCCCGGGCCTGAACCCCATCCAGGCGCCCGAGGACGCGAAGCGTCGACAGCGAAAAGTGCTGCAAGCCATGGTCGAGGCCGGCTACATCACCCAGGCCCAGGCGGATGAGGCGTATGACCAGCCCCTGGACGTGCGCGACTCGCCCCTGGAGCGCTTCGAGAACGACATCGCGCCCCATTTTGCGCTTTACGTCCTGGATCAGCTCAAAAAAGAGTTCAACACGCCCGATGATCCCTACTTCATCTGGCGCAACGGCCTGACCGTGCGCACCACGCTGGATGTGGACATGCAGCACGAGGTGACCTGCATCGCCCGCCAGCGCATCGCCCATTTGCAGCACGAATACGATGTGAACATTCCGGGCTGCGAAAAGCTGGAGCCCGAGTCCTTCCTGCTGAACAGCAAGCACCGGGACATTGATCATAACGTGACCAACGCGGCCGCGGTGGTGCTGGATACGCAAACCGGCGAGATTCTCTCCATGCTGGGCTCGCTGGATTACAACAACCGCGACATCGACGGCGAGGTCAACATCGCCCTGGCCGAACGCCAGCCCGGCTCCTCTTTCAAGCCCATCACCTATCTCACCGGATTCAGCCAGGGCCTGACCGCTGCCACCGTGGCCTGGGATGTGCGCCAGGTCTTCCCCGACGCGGTGGAGCCCTACACGCCCGAGAACTACGACCGCAAGTATCACGGGCCTGTGCCCCTGCGGGTCGCGCTTCAGCGCTCCTACAACATCCCCGCGGTGTGGGTGATGCACGAAGCCGGGGTGAAAAACGTGGTCGATATGGCCCACCGCCTGGGCGTCACCAGCCTGAACAAGGATTACTACGGCCTCAGCCTCACCCTGGGCGGCGGCGAAGTCAAGCTGCTGGACATGGCCTACGTGTTCGCCACCCTGGGCAACGGCGGTGTGATGAAGGGCGAGCCCGTCCTGCCCGAAGACCTGCGGCCGGGCCACCGCACTCTCAATCCCGTTTCCATCCTCGAAGTCAAGGATCGGGATGGCAACGTCATCAAGGAATATGAAGGCCCGCAGGAGCAGCGAGTCATCAGCGAGCAACTGGGTTATCTCATGGATAACGTGCTCAGCGACCCCCGTCCCCGGCCGCCCGCGTTTGGCTCATTGGCCCAATATCTCGAACTGCCCGATCGCCCCATCATCGCCAAGACCGGCACCACCAACGACTTCCGCGATGGCTGGACCATCGGCTCCAGCCCGCAGATCGCGGTGGGCGTGTGGGTGGGCAACGCCGACAACACGCCCATGGAGCACGTCTCCGGCTCGGTGGGCGCATCCCCCATCTTCCACGACATTATGAGCTACGCTCATCGGGAACGGCCTGTGGAAAAATGGGAGGAGCCCGACGGCATGGTCAAACGCGTGGTCTGCTACGAAAGCGGCCTGCTGGCCACCGACATCTGCCCCCATCGCTATTATGAAATCTTCATCGACGGCACCGAGCCCAAAGAGAAGGACAACTTCTGGCAGGTGTTCGAGATCAACAAACTCAACGGCAAGCTGGCCACGCCCTACACTCCGCCCGAGCTCATCGAACGCCGCGTCTATCCGGTGTTCCCGCCGGTGGCGCAAGACTGGGCCAAGGAGCAGGCCGAGCAGGGCAAGATCGAGCTGCCTCCCACCGAATATGACGACACCTTCGGCCCGGTTTTCACCAACGAAGAGGTGGCCATTGCCAAGCCCCCGCCCTTCAGCTACATCAAGGGCCGGACGGAGATATGGGGCAACGCCCGCAGCGGCGACTTCCGCCTCTACCAGCTTCATTTCGGCCAGGGGCTGCAACCGCAATCCTGGCAGCAGATCGGGCCCGACCACTACAATCAGGTGGATAAGGGCGTGCTAGAATACTGGGACACCACGGGCCTCAACGGGCCCTACACCCTGCGCCTCTCGGTGGTCGAAAACAGCGGCAACGTGCGTCAGGTCGCCATTCCCCTCACCGTAGACAACACCCCGCCCACCATTCACCTCACCACGCCCGAGAACGGTAGAGTGTATGTGATGGAGGATGACGAGTGGGTGAACATCAACGCCCTGGCCACCGACGATTGGTCCATGGATCGGGTGGTTTTCTATCTGGACGACAGCCCGTTCATCACCACCACGGTCGCGCCCTACAACACCAAGTGGACCATCGCCATGTCCGACACCGTGCTTTCACTGAACATGGCGCCCATCACCACCACCGTGCCCATCACCAATCCCGATGGCTCGGTGACCATGCAGGTGAAGGCCATCAGCACCGTCACCGCGGATGTCCATGACCCCACCCGGCTGGTGCTGACGGCCGAGAACGGCTTCGGCATCATCCACGACACCCACGGCTACACCGAAACGCACACCATCAAAGCCGTGGCCTACGACGCCGCGGGCAACAAGGCCGAAAGCACGCCCATCCGCATCTTCGTCATCCATGAAGAGGATAAAGGCCCCAAGCCGCGCGGGCAGGGCAGCGGCCTGCTCGATCTCGATGACCCCACGCGCTATGTCTTCTCTTTCCCACTTCATTATGAAAAACGCACTCCTCCAGACGCAATCTCCAGCAGGGCAGTTTTTGCCGGAGATCGTCGATCGATTGAATCGCCTCGATCCTGAGAAAATCATTTTATTCGGCAGCCAGGCGCAGGGCAATGCTGATGAATGGAACGATTTGGATTTGATCGTGGTGACGCAACACGATCAAATCCCGGCCACTTATCGCGAAAAAGAGGAAATTTATCTCGAAGTGTCGAAATTGCTGCGCGATATCCGTCGGGAAATTCCCATCGATCTCATCGTTCACACCCGGCCCATGCACGATCGCTTCATCGCTTTGGACAGTCTCTTCGCCCGGGAAGTTCAGGAAAAAGGAATCGTATTGTATGAAAAGCATCACCAATGAGTGGTTGAGCCGAGCGCATGAGGATCTGCTTGCAAAGGAAACAAGATAATCTACTGGATGTATTGACTGATCATTATCGGAAATAGGGCTGATAGGCTCAGGCCACTGCCCCCTCCCGACCTCCCCCCGTCCGGCTGTCGCCTCACAGGGGGAGGAGTTGCTGGTTTGCTACGCAAGTTTGCGCACCAGCGGCTCCCTCCCCTGAACACGAGCGCAGCGAGTATCGGGGGAGGGCCGGGGAGGGGGCCTCATGGGAGAAAACATGCTGCATGGCAACTATTTTCCGATAATGTCTCACTGAACACTGCCCCACTGAACACTGAACACCGCCCCAATGCCCCACATCCTCATCACCAACGACGACGGCGTAAACGCCCCCGGCCTGCTGGCCCTGGCCCAGGCCCTGCGCGAGATCGGTCAGGTCAGCATCCTGGCGCCCGACCGCAACTGGTCGGTGACGGGCCACAACAAGACCCTGCACAAGCCCATGCGGGTCTGGCCCGTGACCCTGGCCGATGGCAGCGAGGCCCTGACCACCGATGGCTCCCCTTCCGATTGCGTGGCCCTGGCCGTGATGGGCCTCATCGAAGCGCCCATCGACATGGTGATCTCGGGCGTCAACAACCGCCCAAACCTGGGTGACGACATCACCTACTCGGGCACGGTGGCCGCGGCCATGGAGGCCGCCATCAGCGGCTACCCCGCCATCGCCGTCTCCATCGAGGAGGGCGAGCCCTATCATTGGCGCACCGCTGCCCGGACTGCGGCCCGCATCGCGCAGAAAATCCTGAAAAGCGGCGGAATGCCCAGGGGAACGCTGCTCAACGTCAACGTCCCCAATCTCCCCGAAGAACAGGTCAAGGGCTGCCAGGTCACCCGCTTGGGCCAGCGTCGTTATCACGATCAGCTCATCGTGCGGCAGGACCCGGGCGGCAGGCCCTACTACTGGATCGGCGGCGAGCCGCCCACCAGCGTGCTGGAGCCGGGCGCAGACGTTTACGCCCTGGCCCACGGCTACATCTCCGTCACGCCCCTCAGCCTGGACATGACCCACCACGCCTTCCTCGACACCCTGCGCCAGTGGCTCGAACCCGCGCCCTAGTACACGAAGGCCGAAATGATTGGGGTGTGTCCAAAATGAGTTGGAAAGTTAAAATATTCCATTCATTGGCGGGGCGCTTCGCGCCCGCCGCCAGCGCCGGGGGATAAAGTCCCCCGGCTAGAAACAGCGCCCCTGCGG
>JALWDV010000239.1 GCA_027036755.1 Anaerolineae bacterium | reverse complement strand
TGGATTATTCAAACCGCGATTTTGTCAATACCAACGTAGGCGATACGGTCAGATTGTATGACAATACTTTTGCCAAAGTCAGTTACCTGACACAGCATCATAAAGTGGATGTGTATGCAGGATATACAGTAGCGGACAGCAAATTGTCGTCTTACGGAATGGCTTGGCGAAGTAATTATACGCTTGGCGGATTTGATATTAGCAACACTCTGCAAGGCGGATATGATTACTTTTATTATTGGAACAATGTCGGACAAAATGAAGCACAAGACGAATTGCAAATCAAATACCGGAAATATAAGCTGTCGGTCAATTATCTTTACGGGGTTGTGGACAAAAAACCGGTTTTAGATGTGCCGAATGACAGATACGAAGAAGATGTTAATCCGCATACGGGATATGGTGCCGGTTTAACCTATCAAATATTTGATATGCCAAAAACGAATGTAGGCATATCGTATTCTTATCTCAATTATGCTTATAAATCGCAGTATTATTATTCGCCTATGGGAAGGCATTTATACGGTCCGGCGGTGTCTGTTTATTATCCGTTTGATGATTTTTATGTTTATGCTGATGCTTCTTACAATATCGGGTCGGAATATTATTACGAAAGCATCAATAACGACTTGAAAACCATTTATATAGATGTGTCGCACTGGTCGGCAAATCTCGAAGCGGGTTATCAATATAACAACTGGGATTTTTCGTTGGGAAGCGGTAAATTTTACAATCCGTTTTATGAGAATTTTACGGCATATTTATCCATTAAATACAGTTTGTAGCAGATGAAATCCAAATTATTAGTCATTGTTTCACTTATCGGACTTTTGGTGTTTGTCATATACAAAATGATGAAATATGAGGACAGTATTCGTCAGGATCATATCATTGTGAAGTATGAGGAAGATGCGTCAAAACCTTTGTTTGCACCGGCACCATTGGACAAATTGAAAGAAGCATCGGCTGATGTAAACTACTTTTTTCGCACGGGTTCCGTTTACTTTCAAAAAGCACGTATTGAAAATCAAGAGGTGGTAGATTTTGACGATTTTTTTCTCAAAGGGGTTAATCTGGGTGTAGCTGTTCCGGGTAAATTTCCTGCCGAATTTTCATTGACTTTTGACGGGTATTTGAAATGGTTGGAAGAGATAGGTCAGATGAATGCCAACGTAATCAGGACTTATACCATATTGCCACCCGAATTTTATAAGGCGTTGAATTTCTACAACTTGCATCACGCCGACAAGCCGGTTTACCTGCTACAAGGCATCTGGGCAACGGTGCCAAAGGATGAAGATTATCTCAACAAAGATTACACGCGCAGTTTTAAGCACGAAATAATGGACGTGATTGATGTTATTCACGGCAATACCGTTTTACCCGAAAAACCGGGCAAGGCACACGGCATTTATACCGCCG
>JALWDV010000238.1 GCA_027036755.1 Anaerolineae bacterium | reverse complement strand
ACTCTATAGAACGTCTAATCACGTCACCTAACGCCATATATCGCCTTATAACGCCACATAACGCAAAATAACGCAACATAGCGCCACATAACGCATAATAACGCCACATAGCGCCATATAGCAGCACATATCGCCACATACGCCATATACCCCCAGGTCACGCCACAAAACGCCACAAGACGGCACATAGCGCCACATAACGCCAGAAAACGCCACATATCGCCCCATACCGCCAAAAAACGCGAAAAAGCCACATAACGCCACATAAGGCGCCACATACCGCCACATAACGCCACATAACGCCACATAACGTCACGTAGCGTAACATAACGCCAGAGAACGTCTCACCACGTCACATAACGCGAAATTACACCACATAACGCCACATTACGCCACATAACGCCAGAAAACGGCACATAACGCCACATATCGCCAAATAACGCAAGGGAAAGTCTCATCACGTCACATAACGCCACTTAACGCTACATGACGCCATATAACGCAACATAACGCCACATAACCCTCATAAAGCCACATATCGCCATATAACGACACATAACGCCACATGACGCCACATAACGCCACAAAACGCTATATAACGCAAAAAAACGCCTCATAACGCCACATTACGCCACATAACGCCACATAACGCCACATAACGCCAGAAATGCCCAAAAAAGCCACATAACGCCACATAGCGACACATAACGCCATATTACGCCACATAACCTCACATAACGTAACATAGCGCCAGAGAACGTCTCATCACGTCATATAACGCCACATAACGTCACATAACGCCACATAACGCCACATAACACCACATATCGCCACATAACGCCATACAACGCCACATATCGCCATATAATGCCACATAACGCCACAAAACGCCATATAGCCCCACGTAACGCCACAAGACGCCACAAAATGGCACATAACGCCAAATCACGCAAGAAAACGCCACATAACGCCACATATCGCCACATAGCGCCACATCACGGCACATAGCGCCACAAACTGCTACATAAAGCCACGTAACGCAAAAGGACGTCAGATAACGCCACATAACACATCATAACGCTACATAACGCCACATAGAGCCACATGTCGCCACATAACGACATATTACATCACATAACGTCACATAACTCTATAGAACGTCTCATCACGTCACCTAACGCCACATAACGCCACATAACGCCAAATACCGCCATATATCGCCACATAACGCCACTTAACGTCACATAACGTAGCATAACGCCAGAGAACTTCTCATCACTTCACATAACGCCTTACAACGCCACTTAAAGCAACATAACGCAACACAGCGCCACATAACGACTAATAACGCCACATAGCCCCACCTATCGCCACATAACGCCATATAACAGCACATATCGCCACATACCGCCGCATAACGCCACA
>JALWDV010000237.1 GCA_027036755.1 Anaerolineae bacterium | reverse complement strand
GGCCGGGAGGGGTGAAAGCGCCTCCTTTCCGCTTGCGGATTCTAAATTTGAAATTGCTGAATGACGTAATGTGACATTGTCAAGTTAACTTTCTAACTCATTTAGGACGCACCCAAATGATTGCATGGTTTGCTATGATAATGCGCCGCTCCGAATGTGCGATCCGGCGCACTTTTCCCGTCTACCCCGCCGGATTGCGAATCCGGCTGGATGCAGAGAGCTGACCCAAATTTCACCCGCTGGCCGCGAATTGCTTCAGCCAATCCACCAGAGCCCGGGCCCGCTCGGGCGTGGCCGCCTCGGCAAAAATGCGCAGCACCGGCTCGGTGCCCGAAAAACGCAGCAGCGCCCACTGATCATCCTCGAAATAGATTTTGACGCCATCCATATCCGAGATGCGCACCGCAGGCAGGGGCAGTTCGCCCGCGTCCAGAGCCACTTGCAGCCGTCGGGGCACCACAATGCGCATCTCGGGCGTGGCAGGAATGTTGTCCTCCACCATGAACAGCCGCCCGGTGATAGCCCAAATCTCCTCCTGCAACTGGGAGATGGTCTTGCCCGTCCTGGCCAGCATCTCCACCACCAGGGCCGAGGCGAAGATGCCATCCTTGCCCAGAATGTGCCCGCGAATGGTGAGACCGCCGCTGGATTCGCCGCCCAGCAGCGCGTTGTGCTCAACCATGCCCGCCGCGATCCACTTGAACCCCACCGGCGTCTCGATGGCGGGCTCGCCAAAATGCCGGGCCAGACGATCCAGCAGGTGGGTGGTGGCCAGATTGCGCACCACGCCGCCCCTTTCGCCCCGCACTTCGTGCAGATACCAGAACAAAAGCAGAAGCACATCGTTCACGTGGATGTAGCGACCCTGCTCATCCACAATGGCAATGCGATCTGCATCGCCATCCATGGCCAGGCCCAGATCATACCCGCCCTCTCGCACCAGGGTCATCAGCAGACGCAGGGCGTCGAGATTGGGCGCGGGAGAACGCCCGCCGAACAGGGGATTGCGACGCTCGTGGATGAAGGCCACCCGGCAGCGGGCGTCGTTGAGGATGATGCCCAACGTGAGATCGCCCACGCCGTACATGGGGTCCACCATTACCCGCAGGCCCGCCTCGCGGATGGCCCGCAAATCGATGAACGCCTCCACCGCGTCCACATACTCGTTGGTGTAATCCCGCCGACGCGCCACGCCCGAGCGCAACGCGGTCGCCAGAGGCAGCGTCACCACATCTCGCCAGGTGAGGGCGTTGGCCTCGGCCGAAAGCCGGGAGGTCTCGTCATCCAGCAGCAACGAGCCATCGCCGTGGAAAACCTTGAGGCCGTTCCACTCGGGCGGATTGTGGCTGGCCGTGAACGCCAGGCCATAGGCGGCCTTCTCCAGCGCGGTGGCATAGGTGATGAGGGGCGTGGGAGCGTCTTCGGGCAGGAGGATGGCGGGGATGTTGTTGCCCGCGAAGACCTCGGCCGCCACCGCCGCGGCCCGATCCGAAAGAAACCGCCGGTCGTAGCCGATGAGCACCCCTTGTTCCTCCCCCCCGCGACGGGTGATCTCGTTGGCCAGAGCCTGACACAGCCGCCGCACATTGCGCATGGTGAACCCCTCGGCAATGACCGCTCGCCAGCCTCCCGTCCCAAACTTGATGACATTCTCCGATTCCTGGCGGCGGGGCTGAAACAATCGCTTTTTGAGGATGAACGCGGCCTGCTCCAGATCGGCCCGATCGTTGATGCCCCGGATTTCGTCCTCGTCGTAGATGCGGTAGCTTTCCACCTCTGCGCCCGAGCGGATGATGCGATGCACCGAATCGGTGAGGCGATATTCGCCATTCGCGGGAGAGGCCGTCAGGCCCGCGAGCACGGGGAAGATATCTCGAGCCGCGATGACGTACGCGCCCACATTGATCTCCAGAATATCCCGCACCGCGGGAGAGGCGTCCGCCTCCTCGATGACATCCACGATGCGGCCCGCGGCGTCGCGGATGATGCGCCCGTAGGGCAGGGGATGATCCACGATGGCCGTGAGCAAAGTCAGCCGCGCCGACTTAAGACGATGCCGGTTGATGAGCCCCAGGATGGAGCTGTGACGGAAGAGAGGCGTATCGCCATAAAGAATGAGGAGATCGCCCTGGAAATCGGCCAGCAGCGCGCGGGTTTGCAGCACCGCGTGTCCGGTGCCCAGGGCCTCCTCCTGCACCACATAGGTGTAATCCGGACCTAAATGCCGCTGGATGAGATCATGATCGCCGGGGACGACGATGAGAATATCCTCGGACCGGGCCACCTGCCGGGCCAGATCCACCACGTAGTCAATGACATGACGGTCGCCCAGGGGCTGCAACACCAGCGGGTGCTCCGCCCCCTTGATGCGCTTCTTCCCGGCCGCCAGGATGACGACCTTGATGGGCCTCGACGCCATCAACTTTCCAGGTCAGCCGTGCAATAGGGGCATCGCACCGCTGCAATGGGGATTTCCATGTGGCAGTAAGGGCATTCCTTGGTCGTTGGTTCGGCGGGAGCAGGCTCGGGCTCTTTTTGCAATCTATTGTAGTAGCGAACAAGCAGGAAGATCACAAAAGCCACGATGATGAAGCTGATGACGGCGTTGATGAACACGCCCCAGGCCATGACGACCGCGCCTGCATCCTGGGCCTCGGCCAGCGTGGCGTACGGGCCCGCGGGATCGCCCGCTTTCAGCACCGTCATAATGTTGGTGAAATCCACGCCGCCCAGCAGCAAGCCGATGGGGGGCATGATGATGTTATCCACCAATGATTTGACGATGGCGCCGAAGGCTGCACCGATGACAATGCCCACGGCCATATCCATCACATTGCCGCGTTTCAGAAACTCCTTGAATTCGTTCCACATGATAACGACTCCTTGATGAGAGAAAGGGGAAAGCAGTGGACAAAGGTAACCACTAACGTAGCAAGGCCAAAAACCACGAAGACACGACGACACGAAGGCGCGAAGGGTGAGAAACAAGGATTTTCTTCATGTCTTCGTTCCTTCGAGCCTTCGTGGCAATGCATTTTCAAGGTCAAATCAGGCTGCCAGAGCAGTCACGGACAAAGTATAACAAAGCTCGCGGCTTCAGCCAAAGAACTCAACGACGGCGCGTTCACGCACGAAGGACGAAATGATTGGGGTGTGTCCAATTTCGGTTGGAAGCGTTCGCCACGTTCGCCCGGCGACTTCATCGCCGGGCTACAAGTGCGACGCACTTATGACAAGATGTAGCCATCCTCTTATGTTCTGGAATTGCCCAGATGATGACTTTGGCTGACGCCTGTTGCAAGTTCGTCGCACTTTGGCTAGCCCCGCAGGAACGCTGTTTCTAGCCGGGGGACTTTATCCCCCGGCGCTGGCGGTGGGCAAGAATCGCTCCGGGCCCATAACTGGATCGTTTTGTCAATGTCCATCAGTCGGCTAGATGCCGCAAATATCTGGGGCGCGCCCGGTTGGCAGCACGCGTAGCGTGGCTTGACAAAACCCTGCACTCCCGTCTATCCTCTCAAATCGTAACTGCTAACGTACCCCGGTTAATAAACCACAAAGGGCACAAAGGCGCCTAAGAACACGAAGAAAAAATGTATAAATTCCCCTTTGTGCCTTTGTGTCTTAGTGTTCTTGGTGGTTTTCGGGTGGCGACCTTAGTAGTTACCTCAAATCAGTGTTTCTCCCCCGCCGTTCTTTGGCGGGTGATTTTTGCAACATCATTGTAAGAATACAGCTTGCATGTCACACCGTTGTAGGCTGGAGCCATCGACAGGCGACACGCCAAGATCGTAAAACGTAAAACGTCAAGCGTCACACTGCTGTAATGATGTCATGGCTCATGGCCGGGCTCTACGCTGTCGACAACCGCATGACGTTTGACGCTCCACGCATGACGTAGGTCAGCATAAAAGGCAGCGGTTGCTTCTGCTGGCGTTTTTTCGCTGCGGTCTGTATCGTTACACATTATTTCGTCTCACTTTCCTCATGCTGAAGTACTGGCTTGGATTCAACAAAGTCCCGGGCGTGGGCGCAAAGAAGCTGCGGGCGTTGCTGGATGTGTTCGGCGATGTCGAGACGGCCTGGCGCGCACCGCGATCGGAGCTTATCGAAGTCGGGCTGGATCAGCGGGCCCTGCGCAATCTGCTGGCCCTGCGCGAAACCCTGGACCTGGATGCAGAACTGGCCCGACTGGAAGCCTCGGGCGTGCAGGCCCTGACCTGGGATGACGCCGCTTATCCCGCCAGCCTGCGCCGCATCGACGCTCCCCCGCCCGTGATCTTCTTCCGGGGCGAGTTGCTGCCCGAGGACGAGTGGGCGGTGGCCGTGGTGGGCACTCGCCGGGCCACCGCGTATGGCAAAGAGGTCGCGCGTCGTCTCACAACGGATCTGGCCCGGGCGGGCGTGGTCATCGTCAGCGGCCTGGCCCGAGGCATCGACGCCGTAGCGCATCGCGCGGCGCTGGACGCGGGCGGGCGAACCATCGCAGTGCTGGCCAATGGCCTCGACCAGATTTATCCGCCCGAGCATCGCGATCTGGCTGCCGAAATCGTCGGGCATGGCGCGCTCGTCAGCGAGCAGCCCCTGGGCGCGCCGCCAGAATCTCGTAACTTTCCGGCCCGCAACCGCATCATAAGCGGACTGAGCCTGGGCGTGCTGGTGGTGGAATGCCCCTGGAATTCGGGCGCGATCATCACCGCCAAGCAGGCGCTGGAACAGGGCCGCGAGGTCTTCGCTACGCCCGGCGGCATCCTTTCGCCCAACAGCGAGGGCCCCAATCGTTTGATCAAGGATGGGGCCACGCCCGTGACCGAGGCCAACGACATCCTCGAAGCCCTGAACCTGAACCAGGTGGCGCAATACGTGGACGCCCGTCTGACCCTGCCCGATGATCCGGTCGAGGCGCAATTGCTGGAGCTGCTCGGGCGAGAACCGCGGCACGTGGATGACATCCGCCGCGAAGCGGGCCTGCCCGTGCAGCAGGTCAGCAGCGCCCTGGCAATGATGGAGCTGAAAGGCATGGCTCGCTCGGTGGGCGGCATGAAGTACGTCATCGCCCGGGAGCCGGGCCCCATCTACAAGGTCGATTGAACTCACGTCCTGCGTAAACCCCTTCGGCTCCGCTCAGGGCAGGCTGTCAAACGTCAGATACTGATACTGAACACATCAATTCCAAAATAAAGTTTGCGAGAGGAGAAGGTCGATTTTCCCCTCCCAGCCTCCCTTTCGTCCCCACCCCGCCTCTCCCCCGATACTCGCTGCGATCGTGTTCGGGGGAGGGAGATGCTCATTTGCTACACAAATTGGCAAAGCGAAGGGCTCCTTCCCCTGCAAGGCGTCAGCCGAAGCGGGGGAAGGCTGGGAGGGGGGCTTGCCTCCGAGCCAAATTTGAAATTGCTGTACTGAACACTTTCACACTGAACACTGGAATCTATATGGAAGCTTACTGCGTCAGATGCAAAACCAAACGGGAGATGGTGGACCCGACTCCCGTCTACACCGAATCGGGAACGCCCGGCACTCGGGGCAAATGCCCGGTGTGCGGTGCGAATATGTTCCGCATGGGCTACACCCCCGCGCATGAGGGCGTCGAAAAGCCCGATCCGGTGAAAAAGCCAAAAAAGAAGACAGCAAAAAAGAAAACCGCCGCCAAAAAATCCTCCCGCAGCCGCAAGGCCAGGACGTCGGGCGAGCGCAAGGGCAAGCTTGTCATTGTGGAGTCTCCGGCCAAGGCCCGCACCGTCGGGCGCTTTTTGGGCCGGGGCTACACCGTCAAGGCGTCGGTGGGCCACGTGCGCGATCTCTACAAATCCAAGCTCTCGGTGGATGTGGAGCACGATTTCGAGCCCATCTACTACGTGCCTCGGGACAAGAAGAAGCTGGTGCGGGAGCTGAAGGAGGCGGTGGACAGCGCCGAGGAGGTGTATCTCGCCACCGACCCCGACCGCGAGGGCGAGGCTATCGCCTGGCATGTGAAGGAGGCCACGGGCCTGGAGGATGCCCGCGCGAAGCGCGTCGTCTTCCACGAGATCACCAAGAGCGCAGTGGGCGATGCGTTCGATCACGCCCGGGACGTGGATATGCAACTGGTGGACGCGCAGCAGGCCCGGCGCATCCTGGACCGGCTGGTGGGCTACAAGATCAGCCCGCTGCTGTGGCGAAATGTGCGCCGCGGGCTCTCCGCGGGCCGGGTGCAATCGGTGGCCCTGCGCCTGGTGGTGGACCGGGAGCGGGAGATTCAGGCCTTCACGCCCGAGGAATACTGGTCCATCGTGGCGGATCTGGCCAAGCGCGAGCCGGAAAAGCGGCATTTTTTTGCCAAGCTGCACCGCATCGATGGCAAGACCTTCAAAATCCGTTCGGGCGAGGAAGCCAAACGCATCGTGGACGAGCTGGAGCGGGCCGAGTGGGAGGTGACAAACGTCAAGCGGGGCACGCGGCAGCGGCGGCCTTATGCGCCCTTCACCACCAGCACCATGCAGATGGAAGCCTCGCGCAAGCTGAATTTCAACGCCCGCCGCACCATGCGCACCGCCCAATCGTTGTATGAGGGCGTGAAGCTGGGCAGCGAGGGCTCGGTGGGTCTCATCACCTACATGCGAACCGACAGCACCAACGTGGCCAAAGAGGCCCAGGCCCAGGCCCGGGACTTCATCGGCGAGCGCTATGGCGAGGCGTATCTGCCCAAGCGCCCGCCTCTCTACAAGACCAAGGCCCGCTCGGCCCAGGAGGCCCACGAGGCCATCCGCCCCACCTCGGTTTATCGCACGCCCGAGAGCGTCCGCCAGTATCTGCGCGACGATCAGTACAAGCTCTACAAGCTCATCTGGCAGCGTTTCGTGGCCAGCCAGATGGCTCCCGCCATTTACGACACCCTGACGGTGGATGTGATGGCCGGGCCCGCGGGCGACAAGAAGCCCTATCACTTCCGGGCCACCGGCTCCTCGCTGCGTTTTCCCGGCTTCCTCAAGATCTACCAGCCCTCCAAATCGGTGGAAGAAAAGCGCAAGGAAGAGGAGGCGCTGGAAAATAAGGAGATTCCGCCCCTGAGCGTGGGTGAATTGCTGGATTTGCTCAAGCTGCTGCCCGAACAGCACTTCACCCAGCCCCCGCCCCGCTACACCGAGGCGTCATTGGTCAAGGCCCTGGAGCAATACGGCATCGGGCGGCCTTCCACCTACGCCGCCATCCTCTCCACTATTCAGGATCGCAAGTACGTGGAGAAGAAGGGCAAATTCTTCCGTCCCACCGAGCTGGGCATGACCGTCAACGACCTGCTGGTGCAGCACTTCGGCGCCTACATCAACGTGGATTTCACCGCGAAGATGGAGGAGGAGCTGGATCGCATCGCCCGGGGCGAAGAGAACCGGGTGGAGGTGCTGAAGAAGTTCTACGGGCCCTTCGAGCAGGCGGTGGAGACCGCGGGCGCAACCATGCAGCGTCAGCACATCGAGCCAGAGAAAATCGGCGAGAAGTGCCCCGAATGCGGCGGCGACCTGGTGATCAAGGATGGCCGGTATGGCCGCTTCATCGGCTGCTCCAACTATCCCTCCTGCCGCTACACCCGGCCCATCGTGGAAGACACGGGCGTCAAATGCCCGAAAGATGGCGGGCGCATCATCAAGAAGAAAAGCCGTAAGGGCAAAATCTTCTATGGTTGCGAAAACTGGCCCAAATGCGATTTCGTCACCTGGAACGAGCCCATCAACGTGCGGTGCCCCGAGTGCGGCAGCGTGCTGACCCGGGCCAATAAGACCACAGCCAAATGCGCCAACACCGAATGCGGCTTCACCATGCCGCTGAAAGAGGCGCTGAAGCTGGCCAAAGAGAACGCGGCGAAGGAAAAAGAGCAGGAGAAGACCCAAACGTCCGCCTGATTTTCTGCCTGGCGAATAGAACGCAGATGACGCAGAAAAAGCTGATCTGCGCAGATAAAACCGATGGGCGCGTCCAATTTCGGTTGGAAGCAATTATCGCAGGGGCCGAATGACGAATGTTCACAAATTAAATCGGTCATCGTGGCGTTCGCCACGGCCGCCCGGCGATGAAGTCGCCGGGCTACAAAACAGCGCCGGATAAATCCGGCTAGCCCCGCAGGGGCGCTGTTTCTAGCCGGGGGACTTCATCCCCCGGCGCTGGCCGCGGGCGCGAAGCGCCCTGGCCCAAACAGGACTACTTTGTCAACATTCATCAGTCGGCCAGCGCGCCCCAATTTTGAAACGCACCCACAAACGCGAAGGGAGTAGGAATTTTCATCAGTCTTTAGTATAATGCCTCTATCAGATGCCAATGTTGCTCTTGTTTCTCCGTCGATTTCCATGCGATTAGTCATTCAACGCGTCAGCGAAGCGTCGGTCGTCGTGGCCGATGAGATGGTTGCGGCCATCGACCAGGGCTATCTGATCCTGGTCGGCGTCACCCATGATGACGATGAGGCCAAAGCCGATTGGCTGGCCCGGAAGGTCGCGGGCCTGCGCCTTTTCGAGGATGACCAGGGGCTCACCAATCTCTCGCTGGCCGATGTGGACGGCGAGGTTCTGGCTGTCTCGCAATTCACCCTTTACGCCAACGCCCGCAAGGGCCGACGCCCCTCCTTCGTGGCTGCGGCCCGGCCCGAGCTGGCCGAGCCCTTGTTCGAGCGCTTTGTCGCCACGCTGCGCCAGGAGGGCGTGGCGGTGCAAACGGGCGTCTTCGGCGCACGCATGCGAGTGACGTTGGTCAACGACGGCCCCGTCACGCTGATCGTCGAACGATAACCGGAGGTTATAATGTGCTGGTTGAAGAAATTGTTTGGCGGTGATCACGACGCCGCCAGTCAAATCCCCACTGATTCCCCGCCCGAATTGGCCGCCACAGTGCTGGAGGCCGAGAAATTCACCGATCAACTGGAGGCGTATCTGCTCAGCGACAAGCTCTTCTGGCAGATCTCGGTGGATACGCCCCTGGGCACGCGGCAGCCCAAGATGACGCTGGGCTCTCTGTATGAGCGCATCCAGGAACTGGAGGCCCACCGCGCCGAACTGGGCCCCAACGATCGCGCTCGCCTGGAGAAGATCAGGCATGCGTGGGAGGAGGCGCAGCGACGTTATCCCGAACAGTGGCGCGAAAAACTGCGTCGGGAATTCAAAAGCTACATGCACAACTGGAAATACTTCCTGGAGCAGCGGTCCGCTAATCCCGAACGCTGGGCGCAGGAGTATAAATTCGAGGTGCGGAACCGCGAGCGGGCGCGGCTGGTTTTGCAACTGCTCGGGCCTGAGGCCGCTGCTGATCTCGTGAAGGAATACGAGATCATCGAGAAAACCCTGGACGCTCATCTCCCAACTGCATAGTTTGCCCTCGTAAGGCATGGTTCATTTTGGCCATTGAGAACTTGATAAATTTTGTCAGGTTTTTTCGCCCCAGGATAGTTGATATTCGGTGCTTGGGCATGGTTCATTCTCATTCAAAACCATCTTTACAATTTCTCCGTCAAACGTCATACGTCAAACGTCAAAAAGAGCCTGTTTCGCCATGTTTTGACGTTTGACGCTTTACGTTTGACGCGCTTTGCCAGGCGTTGACCCTATTGAAATTGTAAAGCTGATGGCAAGACATTTTCCAGGCCAGATCAGGCTACCTGAGCGGTTACAATCGGAATCGGACAGCAGGATGTTTTCGCATCCTCAACCGATTATCCACAAAGTAAGGATTATTGATTATGAAACAAAAGCATGTTGTCGCCGCGGTTCCCAACTTTTCTGATGGTCGCAGGCCCGAGGTCATTCAGGCCATTCTGGATGCTTACAGCAGCGTGGAGGGCGCCCGCGTCATCGATCATTCCTCCGATCCCGACCACAATCGCACGGTGGTCACCATGGTGGGGGAGCCCGAGGCTGTCAGTGAGGCGCTGTTCCGGGGCATCGCCAAGGCCGCCGAGCTCATCGATATGAATGAACAGCAGGGCGAGCATCCCCGCATCGGGGCCACAGATGTGGTTCCTTTCGTCCCCATCACCAATGTGAGCATGGATGATGCGGTGCAACTGGCCCGGAATCTGGCCCGGCGCGTGGGCGAAGAGCTGGGCATTCCCGTCTATCTCTACGCCAAAGCAGCGGCCAGGCCCGACCGCGTGGTGCTCTCCCACATTCGCAAAGGGGAGTACGAAGGGCTGAAGGCGGATCTGGAGGCGGGCAAGGAGGAGCGTTTGCCCGACTTTGGCCCGGCCAGGCTGGGCAAGGCGGGCGCCACCGTCATCGGCGCGCGGCCGCCCCTCATCGCCTACAACATCTATCTCACCACCGATGATGTGAGCATCGCCAAGAAGATCGCCCGGGCGGTGCGCTATTCCTCGGGCGGCTTGCGCAACATCCAGGCCATGGGCGTGCTGGTGGAAGGCCGGGCCCAGGTTTCGATGAATCTGCTGGATTACGCCAAGACTCCCGTTTATCGCGTCACCGAGATGGTGCGCCGCGAAGCGGCTCGCTATGGGGTGAACATCAAGAGCGCCGAGTTGATCGGCATCATTCCCCAGCAGGCGCTCATCGACGCGGCGCAATGGTATTTGCAGTTGGATAATCTCACGCCCGAGAGCATCCTCGAAAATTATCTGGATTGAGCGATTTCAGCAGCCGCGCGGGACTTTCTGACCCCGCGCGGCTTTTTTGTATCTCATGGCCAGGACTTATCTCATCGATGGGCACAATCTCATCGGTCAGGGCGTCATCCCGGGCATCCACCTGGATATGGAGGATGACGAGATGCAGTTGACCGCCTGGCTGCGCGCCCGCAAATCGTATCTGCCCGGCAAGATGGTGGTGATTTTCGATGGCGGCGTTCCGGGCGGCGCGTCCAACGAGCTCACCGGCGGCGGCGTCACGGTGATCTTCGCAGCGCAAAAGCGTTTCAGCGCCGATGGGCTCATCCGGCGACGGGCCTTTGCCAGCAGATCGCCCAAATCGCTTATCGTGGTCACCAACGATGTTGGTTTGCGGAAGTCGTTGCGGGCGGCGGGCGTGAAAATCATCGGCGCGAGGGCGTTCGTCTCACTCATCGAGCAGAACAAGCGAAAGGCCGCGGCGGCCCGGGCGCGGTCGCAAAAAGAAAAGCCCCGGCTTTCGCAGCAGGAGCTCGATGAGTGGATGCAGATGTTTGGCGGCGGGCGAGACGGGGATTAGCAGTAGCGGGCGACGATGCGGGCCATGTCGTCCTGGTGCGCTTCCATTTCCGCGGCCAGCTTGAACTTCGAGCGGGCCCGGTCCAGGTTGTGGTTGGGGCGGTGGATGCGGAAGTAACGATCGCCGTTGATGTGATCGGTGAGAAAGCGCATGGCCAGCTCGAAGGTGATGAGCCAGCCGCTCAGAGGCAGCCACTCTTTTTCCAACGACGTCAGCGCATCCCGGGTTTCGTGCAAAAAGCCACGGGCGATGGCCTCGAAGAAATCCAGGTTCAGGTTCACGCGAGCGAGATCGCGTTCATCCTCGGCGCCGGTGCTGGTGGCGGTGTTGACGAAATCGCCGAAGTCGTAGAGAGACGTTCCCGGCATGACCGTATCGAGATCCACGACGCACACGCCCTCGCCCGTCACGTCATCGATGAGCACGTTGTTGAATTTGGTGTCGTTGTGGGTGACGCGTTGGGGCAGCTCGCCTCGCTTTAGCGCATCCGCGATCCATCCCAGCTTGTCGACCCGGGCCTGGGCCAGGGCGATGAGGTCGCGCACTTCATGCGCCCGGTTGAGCGGATCGGCTTCCACCGCCTGCATGAGGGCCTGGAATCGTTTGGGCGTGTGATGAAAATCGGGGATGGTCTCGTGCAGCTCTTCGGCGGGAAAATCATCCAGCCGCCGCAAAAAGCGCCCGAAGGCCCGGGCTGCCTGATAAAGCTGCTCCGGTCGCTCCGCCTGCATGTAGGAGCGAGCGCCCTCGATGAAGCGATAGCCGCGCCAGTAGTCGCCGTCGGGCGTGGTGAGATAAAGCCGTCCTTCTCGGGTGGGGATCAGCGTCAGGGTCTCGCGTTCGGGATCGCCGCCCTCCTGCATGATCTTCTGGCGCAGAAAAGTGGTGACGCGCATGATGTTGGACATCAGCGTCTCGGGATCGCGAAAGACGTGGTGGTTGATGCGCTGCAAGACGAACTGCCGCTCGCCTTCAGGGCTGCGGGTGCGGATCACGTAAGTGCCGTTGATGTGCCCGAATTTGCACAACCGGATATCCAGCACCTGGTCGGCGGGCGCGAATTGGTGGAGAATGTCGTCGGGGATAGAGATGGTCATGGTTTACGCTATCGAGGGACGGGCGGGCCCGCGCTGGCGCTGATGGAATGCCGACGGTCGATTGACGAGGCGCGACGGATTTTGGCAATGACCGTCGTCTTTCGACGCGGCTATCGTCTGGCCGCGTAGCGCTCGACAATGCGGGCCGCGGCTTCTTCTTTTTCTTCCAGGTCGGCAACCAGCTTGAATTGCGTTCTCGCCCGATCCAGGTTTTGACGGGGACGGTGGATGCGATAGTATACGTCACCATTGAGATAATCGCCCAAAAAGCGCAGCCCCTGCTCGTAGATGATCATCCATGCGCCCAGAGGCAGCCAGGCCGTTTCTCGGGGCGTCAGCACGCCCGCGGTTTCTTGCAAAAAGCCGCGGACGATGGCGTCGAAGTAGTCCAGGTTCAGGCTCACTCGAGCGGGATCGGGCTCGTCCTCGGCCCCGGTGTTGGCGCCCGTGCGCACGAAGTCGCCGAAATCGTAGAGCGCGGAGCCCGGCATCACCGTATCCAGGTCCAGCACGCACACGCCTTCGCCGCTGACGTCATCGATGAGGACGTTGTCGAACTTGGTGTCGTTGTGCGTGACCCGCAGGGGCAGCTCGCCCGCGTCCAAAGCCTGCACGATAGCGCCGGTTTTGTCTCCGCGGGCCAGGGCGAAGTCGACGAGGTCTCGGGCCTCATGCGCCCGATTGTGCGCGTCCGCGTCCACCGCCTGCACGAAGGCCTGCAAACGTTTGGGCGTGTGATGAAAATCGGGGATGGTGATGTGCAGCGCTTCGGCGGGGAAATCATCCAGCCTCCGCAAAAAGCGCCCAAAGGCCCGGGCCGCCTGATAGAGATGCTCGGGGCTTTCCACCTGCTGATAGGCCCGCGCGCCTTCGATGAAAAGATAGGCCCGCCAGTAGTCGCCGTCGGGCGTGACCAGGTAGGGGCTTCCCTCTCGGGTTGGGATCAGCGTCAGGGTCTCGCGCTGCGGATCGCCCCCTTCGCTTTCGGTTTTCCGCCGTAGAAATTCCGTCACCCGCACGATGTTGGCCATGAGCGCGTCGGGCTGGCGAAAGACGCGCTGGTTGATGCGTTGCAGGATGTAACGCCGCGGGCCGTGGGCGCTTTGCGTCTGCACCACGAACGTATCGTTGATGTGCCCGATCTGACACTGGCGAACGTCGGCGACGCTGCCGTCGAAGGAGAATTGAGGGATGATCTGGGTTGGGATGGGAAGCATAAATCCAGCAAAAGCGCGAAAGAAAGACGAAGACGCCAGACGAAAATTTTACCCCTGCGTGAGACTTCACGTCATTTCGAGGGAGCGCAGCGACCGAGAAATCCCCTTGCTAACGAGGATATTTCTCCTCCCTTCGGTCGTCGGAATGACGTAACGAGGGATTTTCGTTCGTTATGTGGTCAGCAATCGCTCATGGCGACTGCTTCGTAAATAGAACGCGGATGAACGCGGATGAACACGGATAATTCGTAAAAATCTGTGACCGAAGGCCGTGTCAATCCGTGTCCTCGTCTTTCATCGGTATCGGCGCGGGCTCGCCCGCCGTTGGACTGTTCCGTAAACAGCGTTGCGTTCGTTTGCAGATCTCCCGGCCTCCTTTTGCCCCCACCCCGCCCCTCCCCCGAACGCGAGCGCAGCGAGTATCGGGGGAGGGAGATGTTCATCTGCTACGCAAATTGGCAAAGCGATGGGC